>JANLTL010000475.1:0-13495 GCA_031362905.1 Burkholderiales bacterium
CCGCAGAGGATGAAAACGCGCCGATGTTAGCCGATGCCCCGATTCGCCGAAGGGGCACCATTCCTTCACTCCACTACGGAATCGGATGACCCTTGATATAGAGCTTCTCTTCCTTCATGGTGCGCCCGAGCAGCTTGACCATGGCGTATACGGCGCTGATATGCGGCGTCGGCACCCCCACCGTATTGCCAAGCTCAATGACCGCACCGACCAGCGCGTCAATTTCCGGATCGCGTCCGGCTTCCACGTCTTGCAGCATCGAGGTTTTGTGCTTCCCGACTTTTTCTGCACCGCCAATGCGGCGCTCGATATCAACACGGAACGCGATGCCAAGTTTGGCCGCGACGTCCTGCGCTTCTTTCATCATGTTGCGCGCGAGGTCGCGCGTGAGCGGGTATTGGAGATGTCGACCAGCGTCGAGTGGGTGAGCGCAGAGATCGGATTGAAGGTCAGATTGCCCCATAACTTCAACCAAATTTCAGAGCGCACCGAAGGAAGGATCGGCGATTTGAAGCCGGCGTCGGTCAATACCTGCGCCACGCGCTTGACGCGCTCGCTGTCGAGGCCACCACACGATGGGTCGAGTTCGCCCACCGGAAAGCGATCACCCTCGATGTGGTGGATCACACCAGGCGCCGCGATCTCGGCAGCTGGATACACCACGCAACCGATGATGCGCCTGGGGTCGATCGTGGTGGCGGTCTTGCCGTTCGGATCCACCGATGCCACGTTCTTGCCTTCGTGCAGGCCGCCGTGGCGCTGGAAATACCACCATGGGATACCGTTTTGCATCGGCACAATCATCGTATCGGCATCCATCATCGATGCGAGATCATCGACCACCGGTTCGACCTGGTGCGCTTTCATGCCGAGAATGATGAGGTCTTGCACACCACTCAACTGCCCGACCTCAGTGATCCTGTCGGTCGCCTTGACATTGTTGGCCACGAGCTCCTGGCCGTCGTGCATGACCAGTTTCATGCCGTTGGCGCGAATCGCCGCCAGATTTGGCCCACGCGCAATCAAGGTCACATCGTTTCCGGCGCGCGCGAGCTTCACGCCCAGCAAGCCGCCGATTGAGCCCGCACCCACTACACAGATTTTCATTTTTGTTCCTTCGATGCCACAGGCGAAAAAACCTGTTCAACACCGCCATCATACCCACAGTTGCTGCGCTGCGGTAGAGGGAAGACTCAATATTTATCCTTGATTTTGTTAACTAAATTATGATTCTGAGCCAATCCATCTTGCATCGCAAGATGCTGTTGCGCGTGTTAAAATTTGACCTTCTCGATGGCGATGCAGTTTGACTAAAGCCACCCAGATTCGCGATAATGCGCGCCCTTGTGGAGTTTCCGTCAGTTTTGCCGGAGCGCATTGCACAGTCAGCACCACCACGGCGATTTAGCTCAGTCGGTTAGAGCAACGGAATCATAATCCGCGGGTCCGGGGTTCGAATCCCTGAATCGCCACCATTTTTCAGCGTCACCAGTCCCTCGTTCCGGTTCACTTCAATTTCGGCGGGCCTCGCATATGCGGCAACTTTGGACGAAAGCAACGACTGGCTTTGCTGCACTCATTGCAGCTGCTGCGATGGGCCTGGGCAGCCTGCCCGCGGATGCCCAGCAGCGCATGATTCCGATCCCGCCCAAGGCCCAGCGAGCGGATATCACGTTCAACGGCACACCCGACATCCTGGTCGACGGCAGGGTGGCCCGTCTCGCGCCTGGCGCGCGCATTACCGACCGCAACAATATGCTGGTGTTGCCAGGCACGCTAAGAGGCGTGGCCAAAACGAAATATACGGTCGAAGAAACGACTGGTCTGGTCATGCTGGTGTGGCTTCTGACCGAGCGAGAAATCGCCACACCAGAACCCAAACCCTGAGTGGCGAGCCGTCCCGCCGAGCACAACGTTCTGTCGCCGCAGCGGTTGCGCCAGTCCAAAGGCGCCGTGCGATTGGCATGACGGTCGCCATCGAATTGGTGTCCCCCACAGCAGCCCCGCTTATACCGCGGCTCCCTGCCCCATGAATCCCGCAAAAAAACTTCACTCCGCAAACATGTTGCCCGCCCGCCCGGTGCGGCAGGCAGCTGCGGCATTGCGCGACCTGCCCACGCCTGCCGATTCCGCGCACCCGGCGCCGGGGGACAGCGGTGCCCACAAGCTCTACATCAAGACTTTCGGCTGTCAAATGAACGAGTACGACTCGGACAAGATGGCCGACGTGCTGCACGCCTTTGACGGTAGCGTCGTCACATCAGACGCTGCGAGTGCCGACGTCATCCTGTTCAACACCTGCTCGGTGCGCGAGAAGGCGCAGGAAAAGGTGTTTTCCGATCTTGGACGCGCGCGCCTGCTGAAACTGGAAAATCCGAATCTCGTCATCGGCGTTGGCGGCTGTGTGGCGAGCCAGGAAGGTGCGGCCATTGTCGCGCGCGCGCCCTACGTCGATGTGGTGTTTGGCCCGCAAACGCTGCACCGACTGCCTGAATTGATTGCGCGCCGCCGCGCCACCGGTAAACCGCAGGTTGACATCTCGTTTCCCGAGATTGAAAAATTCGACCACCTGCCGCCAGCCCGCGTGACCGGCGTGTCGGCGTTTGTATCGATCATGGAAGGCTGCAGCAAATATTGCGCGTTTTGCGTGGTGCCCTACACGCGCGGTGAAGAGGTGTCGCGTGGCTTTGAGGACGTGTTGACCGAAATCGCCGGCCTTGCCGCGCGCGGAGTCAAGGAAGTCACTCTCCTGGGGCAGAACGTCAACGCCTATCGCGGCAAGATAGGAGCCGGCAGCGGCAATGCCGCGGGCAACCGCGCGGCGGGACATGCTGGCACCGCCACTGCAACACCCGCAGCGCTACCGGCAGCAGCGATCGGGATGCTTCCATCGACAACCAACGAGCGCGAAGCCGAAATCGCCGATTTCGCAATGCTGATCGAATACGTGGCGGAGATTCCCGGCATCGAGCGCATCCGCTACACCACGTCGCACCCGAAAGAGATGACACAGCGGCTGATCGATGTCTACGCGCGCGTGTCCAAGCTGGTGTCACATCTGCATTTGCCGGTGCAGTCCGGATCAGACCGCACACTCGCTGCCATGAAGCGCGGCTACACCACGCTCGAATTCAAGTCCATTGTGCGCCGGCTCAAGGCAGTGCGGCCTGATCTGACCCTTTCATCGGACTTCATCATCGGCTTCCCGGGCGAGACTGAAGCGGATTTTGAGGCCACCATGAAGTTGATTGAAAACGTCGGCTTTGACGCTTCGTTCAGTTTTGTCTACAGCCGCCGCCCGGGCACGCCCGCGGCCGACCTGGCCGACGATACCCCGCAGGAGATCAAGCTCAAACGTCTGGCGCGCCTGCAAAAGCAAATCGACGTGCAGTCAGCGGCCATCGGCGCGACAATGGTGGGCACGGTGCAGCGCGTACTGGTCGAAGGCCTTGCGCGCAAGGACGCGGGTGAACTGTCAGGTCGTACCGAGAACAACCGTGTGGTCAATTTCGCCATTGGTGGACCAAATGCGACCCGCCTCATCGGCCAATTCATCGAGGTCCGTATCACCAGATCTCTGCCGCATTCGCTGCGCGGCGAAGTGGTCGTCACCGTATGACGCGCTCTGCCCACCCGGTCAAACCGCACTCGGCCATGTTGCATTTTGAGCCGCTCGACAACAAGCGTCTCGCCAATTTATGCGGCCCGCTCGACGCCAATCTGCGTCAGATCGAAACCGGACTCGATGTCTCCATCACGCGCCGCGGCGCGCGCCTGACGGTCAAGGGCGTTCGTGAAGACGTAACGCGTGCCCTCGATCTGCTCGAAGCCTTTTACGCGCAGGCCAACCAGTCACTCGACATCGACGATGTTCAGTTGGGCCTGGTCGGCACGCGTGCGGCTGCGCCCGGTCTGCCGGAAGGCGCGCCGGTACTGATGACGCGCCGCCGTGACCTGGCTGGCCGCACGCCGAACCAGCGTCTTTATCTCGACCAAATCCTCGCACACGACGTTACCTTCGGGATTGGCCCGGCCGGCACCGGCAAGACATACCTCGCCGTCGCGTGCGCCGTCGATGCGCTTGAACGCGATGCCGTCAAGCGCATCGTGCTGGTGCGCCCGGCAGTCGAAGCCGGTGAACGCCTGGGTTTCCTGCCCGGCGACCTCGCCCAAAAAGTGGACCCCTATTTGCGCCCGCTATATGACGCGCTCTATGACCTGATGGGATTCGACAAGGTCGGCAAGATGTTTGACAAAGGGGCGATTGAAATCGCGCCCCTCGCCTACATGCGTGGACGCACGCTCAACCACTCTTTCATCATTCTCGACGAAGCGCAAAACACGACGCCCGAGCAAATGAAAATGTTCCTCACGCGCATGGGCTTCGGCGCCAAGGCAGTGGTCACCGGTGATCCAACACAGGTTGACTTGCCGCGTGGCGCGAGGAGCGGCCTGAAGGAAGCCGTCGAAATTCTCGAGGGTGTGCGCGGCATCGCCTTCACGCGTTTCACTTCGAGCGACGTGGTGCGCCACCCATTGGTAGGGCGCATCGTGGAAGCCTACGAAGCGCACACCGCGCGTAGCGTCGAGAGCGGCCGCAGCTTTCAAGAGACGGATGTGATCGACGTGATGCTGCGCCAGCCGGGGCGGGCGTTTGGCCGCAAGGCCGGCTGACGCGCCGATTGTCTGGCGCCCGGTTCGCCGTACTCTGCCTGCATTCATGTCCATTGCTATCCAAATCGCGAGCAAGGCTGCCGGAATTCCGGCGGCGGCGCAATTGCGCAAGTGGGCACGCGCTGCGCTTGAAGGAGAAGCCAGCCTAACCCTGCGCGTTGCAAACCGCGCGCAAGCGCAGCGCCTCAACCGCGATTATCGCAACAAGGATTACGCCACCAATGTGCTTACGTTTGTCTACGGCGCGACACCGGTCGAGGCCGACATCGTCCTGTGCGCGCAAGTGGTCGCGCACGAGGCGCGCGACCAGGGCAAGTCACTGCCTGCCCACTACGCACACCTCACCATACACGGCGTACTGCACGCGCAGGGATTCGATCACGACAAGCCGCGCGACGCCAGGCGAATGGAGGCGCGTGAGATTTCAATCTTGAGTAAACTGGGATTCGCCAATCCGTACCAAGCGTCCACATGAAACATGAAAGCCAACGCGCAGCACCGCCATCCCTGAACAGCGTGTCGCCTTTCCTGTTCTTCCTGTTCTCATAGAGTTTGTATGGACGACCCAACACCCGCGGCGCCGGCACCACAAAAGCCCGGCTTGCTCGAGCGCCTCTCCGCGCTCCTGATGCGCGAGCCAGAAGACCGCGGACAATTGATCGAGCTGCTCCACTCCGCGCGCGAGCGTGACTTGCTGGACGCCGAAGCGCTGGCAATGATCGAAGGCGTGCTGCAAACCTCTGAGCTCGCCGCGCGCGACATCATGGTGCCGCGTGCCCAGATGGACTTGATCGACATCGATGATCCAGTCGAGAAATTTTTACCTTTCGTGATCCACACGGCGCACTCGCGCTTTCCGGTGATTGATGGCAGCCGCGATGAGATTATTGGCATCCTCCTGGCAAAAGATTTATTGCGCATCTACGCAGGCGAGACGGTGCGTATCCGCGAAATGCTGCGGCCGGCGGTATTTATCCCCGAGTCCAAGCGACTCAATGATTTGCTGCGCCAGTTCCGCGCCAATCGCAATCACATCGCAATCGTCGTCGATGAATATGGTGGCGTGTCTGGCCTGGTGACGATTGAAGACGTGCTCGAACAAATCGTCGGCGAGATCGACGACGAGTTTGATTTTGATGAAGCCGAGGACAACATCTTTACCGACAAGGACGGCCGCCACCGCGTGCGGGCGCTGACCGAAATTGCAGATTTCAATGAACACTTCCAGGCAAGCTTGCCCGATGATGTTGCCGACACGGTGGGCGGGCTCGTGATCCATCGTCTTGCGCGTGTCCCCAAGCGCGGCGAAGTGGTCACTATCGATGGGTTCAAGTTTCAGGTGCTGCGCGCTGACAGCCGCCAGGTGCATATCCTGCGCGTAGAGCGAGCCGCGGCACCGCCAGCCGCGGCGGACGTTTGAGACTTGCCATTTTGGGCGCGGCGTCGGGCTACCGTATGTTCGCAGCTCGCGCCGCTCACGCGTCGCGCCCATCTTCTTTGACCAAGCCATTTTGACAGCCGCGCACAGTCATCCGCCGCCTGCCACTACTGCCGCACGACGTGGATTCGCGGCGAGCATCCGGTGGGCTTCGGCCTTGATTGCCGGCGCGGCAATGATATTGACCTTCGCGCCATTGGGCTTGTGGTGGCTGCAGCCTTTTTTGCTCGCGGTGTTGTTCGTGTTGTGGTGCGGTGCCCCGCCCCGCCGCGCGGCGCTGTTGGGCCTTACCTTTGGCATGGGCTGGTTTTGCGCTGGTGTGTCTTGGGTATACATCAGCATGCACGATGTGGGTGGCATGCCAATGGCCATTGCGGGGTTGGCGACGGTGTTGTTCGCGATCATGCTTGCTTCGACCACGGCACTCACGGGATGGGTGGTGGCCAGACTGGGGACGCGCCTGGTCGCACCCTCATCCACTGCAGCCGCCACCATCCCAATGGTGCAGGCCCTGCTGGTGCTACCTGCCGCGTTCACGCTGAGCGAATGGCTGCGTGGCTGGGTGTTTACCGGGTTCCCGTGGATCGCACCCGGCTACGCCCACACTGATGGGCCACTGGCAGGCTTCGCCCCGTTGGTAGGCGTACACGGTGTGACTTATCTTGCCGTGATGGTGGGCGCGCTTGTGGCATCAATGGTGATGTCCATGTCGTACCGCGTCATGAATCACGTTGACCCAGCATCGGCCCGCAAAGCGTTGGTGGGAGAGGCTCACCAGACCATGCCGCCAGAAGCGGCTCTCGTAGCCAGTCTTGGCGGCAACCTGCGGGCACTCGCGGTGCCGGCGGGAGTGCTGTTAGCCATTTGCGTCGTTGGAACGGCCCTGCGCAGCATCGCGTGGACCCAGCCGGTGGGTAATCTCCTTAGCGTCAGTCTGCTTCAAGGCAACATCCCCCAGGAACTCAAGTTTGTCGACGGACGATTTGAATCAACCTTGGCAATCTACGAGCGGCTTGCCACGCGCCATGCATCGACATTGATTGTCCTCCCCGAGACCGCGCTGCCGCGCATGCTGCACACGATCGCACCTGCCACCTTGCAACGTTTCGACACGCTCGCAAGTCAACGCGGCGCAACGCTGATCACCGGGGTGCCGCGCGCGCAGGCGCCCGCACGCTACTTCAATAGCGCCATTTCATTGGGGCGCGAGGCACAGCAGACCTACGACAAATCCCACCTCGTGCCATTTGGCGAATTCATTCCGTTCGGTTTCCAGTGGTTTGTCGATCTGATGCGCATGCCGCTGGGTAATTTCACCTCGGGGGACACGACACAGACGCCGATGCGCGTGGCAGATCAGCGCATCGCCGTGAACATTTGCTATGAAGACCTGTTTGGCGAGGAAATCATCCGCCAGTTGCCAGAGGCCACATTGCTGCTCAATGTTTCCAATGTAGGGTGGTTTGGCGACTCGCTGGCACCGCATCAGCATCTGCAGGCAAGCCGCATGCGCGCCCTGGAGACCAGACGTGTGATGCTGCGTGCCACCAACACAGGGGCAACAGCGGTGATCAGTGCCCAGGGACGCGTGACAGATGCCTTGCCCTTCTTCACCGAGGGCGCGCTTGCGGCGACCGTACAAGGACGCAGCGGCGCGACACCTTACGTACTGACGGGAAACTGGCTCGTGATCACGCTGTGCGCTCTGGCACTGGCCTGGTGCAGGTGGCGCAACGCCAACGGACCGCCCGGACCTATGCGCGCGCCGTCGACACGATTTCGCGTGCGAGCTTGAACGCCGCAATCAAACTCCCCGGATCGGCGCCGCGTGCCTTGGCCGGCGTGGCGGCGAGGTCGAGCGCGGTGCCGTGATCGACTGAGGTTCGAATCACCGGCAGGCCGAGCGTGACGTTGACCCCGATGCCGAACGTAGCAAATTTGAGCACCGGCAAGCCCTGATCGTGATACATCGCCAGCACCGCGTCAGCACCGGCCAGCGTGCGCGGGGTGAACAGGGTATCGGCCGGCAGCGGGCCGCGCACATCGTGGCCCGCGCGTTGCAGACTGCGAATAACCGGCGTGATGACCTCAATCTCTTCACGCCCCAGATAGCCTGACTCCCCCGCGTGAGGGTTGAGGCCTGCCACCAGAACGCGCGGGTGCCTGATACCGAATTTGCACTGCAAGTCAGTCAGCAGCACGCGCAAAGTCGAACGCAAGCTCGCGCGCGTCAATGCCTGCGACACACCAGCTACCGGCAAGTGTGTAGTGGCCAGCGCAACCCGCAGCATGCCTTGCGATGAGGCTGGGCCCATTACTCTGCGGTCCCGGTCATCGCCTGCTGCCACATCAACGCGTGCCGCACGCGGCAATTTTCCAGTCAGCAGCATCACGACATGTTTGGTATTCGTGTGCGCTGCAAAATATTCAGTGTGGCCAGTAAAGGCGATGCCGGCGTCGTTGATCACCCCCTTGTGCACCGGCGCCGTGACCATTGCAGCGAATTCACCATTCACGCACCCCGCCAGCCCTGCATCAAGCGTGGCAAGCACGTAAGCCGCGTTGCGTGAATCCAGCTTCCCGGCCCGCACCGGCGCGCGCAGCGGCACGTGCCCTAGCTCCACGCCGTGCAGTACTTCCTGTGCATCGAGTCCAAGGCGGCGCGCACGCGCTTCGAGCAAGGACGCATCGCCAATCAGCAGCAACTGCGTACCGCGCCACGCGCTGCGTCGCGCCGCGAACATCAAGGCGATGTCGGGACCAATGCCCGCAGGCTCGCCGGTGGTAATGGCGATCAGAGGCCGTTCACGTTTGTCGCCCTTCGCGCGGCGTTTGCCAAGTATTAGATCGGGCTTCAGGGCACCGTGTGCCGAAACGCCATGTGGGAGCACGATCTGCGCGCGCGCCATACCCGGCTTAGCGGTCTTCGAGCCGGTATTCGACAAACGCGCGATCGCGCAATTGACGCAGCCACTCCTGATAAGCGTCATCTGCCTTGCGCTCGCGCAGCGTACTGCGGGCCAGGAGACGAAGGCGATCGCGGCTGACGTCGGCACTGCCACGCTCAATCACCTGAATCAGGTGCCAACCGAATTGCGTTTGTACTGGCTGGCCGATCTCGCCAGGCTGGAGGCCATCCATCGCCTTCTCGAACTCGGGTACGGTATCACCTGGATAGACCGCCCCCAGATCGCCGCCCTTGTCGCGGCTGCTGTCGTCCGAGAACTGGCGCGCCAAATCGGCAAAATCAGCAGCTTTGTTGACAATGCGCTCACGGTAATCAGCGAGCCGCGCCTTGGCCTGATCGTTGTTCACAATTTGGCTGGTTTTGACCAGAATGTGGCGCACCCTGGTTTGCACGACGGTTGGCACACCGCCTGCACCACGCCGGTCAATCACTTTAAGAATGTGGAAACCGTTCGGGCTGCGCACGATCCCGCTGACCCCGCCTTTTTGCACCTTGGCGATGGCATCGACAAAAAGCTGAGGCAGCTTGTCAATTTGGCGGAAGCCCTCCTCTCCGCCGGTCAGCGCCTTGGGCGCATCGGAAAAACTCACTGACACTTGCGCAAATTCCTTGCCGCTATTCAGCTGTGCCAGAGCCTCTTCCGCCCGTCGCATACGCATTGCGAGTTGTTCAGGAGTCGCACTCTCCGGAACGCGCACGAGAATGTGTCCCAAATTGACCTCCGCCGCAGCCGCAGACGTCTCGCTGGCACTACGCGTCACGAAATCATCGATCTCGCCTTCGCTGACCACAATCGATCGTTCGACTTCGGCCTGACGCACCCGGTTGATCAGAATTTCGAGTCGAATGTCGTCACGAAAGCGGTTGAACGCCACGCCATCACGTTCAAGTGCATCACGAAACTGCGTCATGGTCAGATTATTGCCCTTGGCAATGCTTTCGACAGCGCTATTGAGGGTCTGATCGTCGATGCGCAGGCCGATTTCGCGCGCGTGCTGTTCTTGCGCGCGGTCGACGATCATTCTCTCGAGCACGCTCTTTTCCAAAACGTCGTCGGCTGGCGGAGCCGTGCCGTCGCGCTTGAATTGCAGCTTGACAATGCGCACGCGATCGTCGAGCTGGCGCAGGGTGATGATGTCATCATTGACAACCGCAACGATGCGATCGGCCAGTACCACGCGCACGCGCGGCTGGTTGGCCAGGCCAGGGGTGAGCTTGTCAGCCTGTGCGTAAGCGGGCAGCGCGATGCAGGTGAGCGCCGCTATCAGACCTAGTGCGCCAGTAGCGCGCGCCGCCGCCACATGCGCGGCACGGCATAAGTGCTTCGCAGAGCCAATATCAGTGAAGGATTTCATCATTCGTAACGATCCATGGTTCTGCCGCCGGGCAACTGGTGCTCATTGAGCTTGGTGTACCCGGGAATATTGCGGCGCAGGACATCGAGCGGGTTTGACCCCAAGCGCGACAATCCGTTCAGTTCAATCTGGAAGAAGATCGACGTGGTCGAACGGGTCGACGTGGTCGCGAAGCGCTGTAACACGATGCGCCCGACCCAACAGCCGTCGCCGTCATACTCCACACCGCCCAGAGCCTCTACCACCCGATTATCGCGCACCGAATAGTTATAGCGACCGACTCCGTACCAGTTGTTGGCAAACTTCCATTGGCCGGCAAAATCGACTTGCTCGATCAAATCGCGCCGGTAACGGTAGGCAGCCGAGAGAGCCTTGCCAGGCTCCGGCATCCAGCGCACGCCGAGGCTGGCACGCTGTGCGGCGCCGCCGTTGGGGTTGTATTGAAGCGCAGTGTCGAGCGTGAGCTTGGGCGCAATCTCACCGGACAATGCTGCGAGAAAGTCGGAGCTGCGGTCGATGCGTTGGGTTTCGCCCGGCAGCGTTACCGATTGCGTGGCGAAATAATAGCGCTGGGCAAACGAGATGCGCATGCGCTCGTTCGCATTGTTGGTGCCAAGCAGGCGCGACGTCACACCGACAGTAACCTGGCTTGCGTCTGCAATCCGGTCGGCGCCAGAGTAAATGTTGTCGGTGAAAATCTGTGCGAAGTTGAGATCGGGCAATCCCGAATCGAATACCGGCAAGCGCCCCTGTTCGCGCACCGGCACCCGCAGATAGTAAGCGCGCGGCTCCAGCGTCTGCGTGTAGTCCTGGCCGAACAGGCTGGTCGCGCGCTCGAACACCAAACCGCTGTCGAGGCTGAACAGCGGCACGGTGCGGATGAAACTGTCAGGCGTGCCAGCCGCGTTTTGCTGCAAAAAATAATGCGTGCTGTGCAACGCCAGCTTGGGCGTGATATAGCCGCCAGGCGACAGGAATGGATAGCTGATGCTGGGCAAGGCGACGAAGCGGTTGCCCATCACCTGGGTGGGATGGGAAAAGCGGGTGTATTCGCCGGCCAGGTTGAGATCAAAGCCGCCCACATCGAAACGGCGTGCATTGAGCGACACCTGCGGCAGACGGCTGTAGGGTGTGGCTACCGGGTTCAATGGGTCCTGCAAGGTTTGGTAAGTTTGCAGGCGCGAGGTCACTGAAAAATACGGCGCGCTGTAACTGACCGCGCCATCGCGCAGCAGGGTGCGCTGCGAGGTCGAGCTAATGTGGGTAGTGAGATCGGTAAAGTAATTGTCGTCCGACACGCGGTTGTAGTTGACGTTGGCATTCCAGCCATTGCCGAACTTGTGCCGATGCAGGAGCGAAAAGCCGCTGCGGCTGGTGCCGGTCAAACGGTCGGGCAGCCATTCGAGACGCGCCTCGCCTTGATAGTCTTCGCCAATGAAGCGGCCAGCCAGGTTGGTCTGCAGGCCGCGCCGCGTCATGGTGCGCGGGGTAATGGTGACATCGCGGGTGGGCGCCAGGTTCCAGTAGTAGGGAATCGACACTTCCTGCCCGCTTTGCACGGTACTGCCGAACGATGGTGCAAGAAAGCCCGATTTGCGGCGCGAATTGAGCGCAAACGACATTTCGGGCACCGTCAGGATGTTCGCCCCCAGAAAGTTCAACTGCGCGCTGGTGACTTCGCCCACATCGCGTCCATAATCAAGCTTGAGTTCCTTGACTTTGAGGAACCAGTCGTCGTTGCCGGGGCCGCAGGTGGTGTAGACAGCATCGTCTGCGCGGTAATTTTCCTTGCCGAGAAACTCAAAACGCTCGGCGCTGCCGCGGGCACGGTCGTTGGCCAGCAGATAATCTGCCTTGAGAAAAAATCCTGTCTGCGCGTCCAGCTTGAGATCGAGCGTGCTGCCGCTGAACAAATCGCCTTGCCGGTAAATCCGCACATTGCCTTCGGCCAGCATCTCGTCTTCAACCTGACGATAGGTGATCTTGTCGGCCTTGATGTTGGTGCCGCGTTTGCGCAATTCGGCATCGCCCTCGATGATCGTGACACGCCCGGTTTCACCGGATAGCTTGAGACCTTGGACAAAGGCCGGCACGGGCGCGGTCTCTTCGCGCTGCGCGACGAGTTGCGGCTCGACCTTCAGGGCCAGCCGATCGCCCGCAGGCGGCTCACCCGGTTGCGGCGGCGCCGCATCTGTGGGCGCCACTGCATCTGTGGGCGCCACTGCACCAGACCGCTGCACCATCAGCGCCGGATCGAGCGCCGCGACCACGTATGCCGCACTGTAAGTGGCAGTAGGCGGCGTCATCGCAACGTTGAAGCGGCGCAGATGGTCTGCGATGACTGGCACGTTCTCATCTGCCGGCATGAGGCTCTGCGCGAGCGCACCGCTCTGCAAGCCCGCTGCCAGCAGCGCACAAGCCAGAACGCGCAAACGCGGCTGTGCTCCGCGCTGCAAGTCTGGCTCGCGGAGCGCACGCGCCGACACGTGGCGCGGCACTGGTGCAAAAGAAAGGCGCAGCATCGGATGAGGACAAGGCGCATTCACCAGAGTGAACGCGCAGGCGATTCCGCTAAAATTCAGAAGGAAATTATATGCCACACGCCACCCGTCTCGCCGACCTGGAACTCTGGCTGCGCCGCACCCTGCCAGGGCGCGCATTCAGTTTGACCCCCGCCTCGGCGGATGCCAGTTTTCGCCGCTATTTCCGGCTCAGCTTTGCCGATGGCGCTGCGTCCCGCATCGTGATGGACGCGCCGCCGGCGCAGGAAGACTGCCGCCCGTTCGTCCGCGTTGCCGGTCTGCTGCGCGACGCGGGTGTGACTGCGCCGAAGGTGCTGGCGCAAGATTTCGAACAAGGATTTTTGCTCCTCACCGATCTCGGTGACACCACCTACCTGTCCGCACTGCTGGCCGCGCCTGATCGCGCCGATGCCTTGTATCGCGATGCCTGCGCGGCACTGATCCGCTTCCAGAGCGCTTCGCGGCCCGGTGTGCTGGCGCCGTATGACCGCGCACTACTGCTGCGCGAGATGGAGTTGCTGCCGGAGTGGTACATCAG
>JANLTL010000476.1:0-5575 GCA_031362905.1 Burkholderiales bacterium
TGCCAGCTACTTTGCTGGCCGTCTTCAAATCAAAATCCGCCTGCAGGCCAAGCCAGAATTCTGCGCTGGTGCCAAAGTAGCGCGCCAGGCGCAATGCGGTGTCGGCCGACACGCCACGACGCTCGCGCACAATGTCGTTGATGCGAGGCGCCGGCAGGCGCAAGGCCATTGCCAGTGCATGGGCATTGAGGTTCATGGGGATCAGAAATTCCTCGCGCAAGATCTCATCAGGGTGGATCGGGCGCATGCCGTTGATGATGTCCATGTCAGGTTCCTTTCAGTGGTAATCGACAATCTCGACGTTCGAAGCCTCGCCGCCGTCGAACTTGAAGCAGATTCTCCATTGATCGTTGATGCGGATGCTCCACAGGTCTTTGCGATCACCTTTCAATTTCTCCAGCCGGTTTTGCGGCGGCACGCGCAAGTCATCAAGCCGTACCGCGCGATGCAGCATCTGCAATTTGCGCTCTGCCACCGCACGAATGTTCACAAACCGCTTGACGGTCTTGCCTGCGAACAAGGCTTCGGTATCGGCGTCTTTGAATGAGACGATCATCGGATTGTCATTTAACGGATTCCATTATATGAAAGTCAATATGCTTGCGCAAGCATCAGCCAATGGGCAAAACCGCTGATGCATCGGCCCGGATTTCAACTGTCACGCCCAGAAGAGCGGCTCTGGAAGCGCGTTTTCACGGCATGCGCTCTGAAAGGATTACCCACCAACGGTTTTCAAGGCCTGCCGCGCATGCGAATTGCATCGAGCGGCTGGATCAGTGATGATTTGCCAGGCTCAGCGGCCTGCCCGCCACCGGCGAGGGCACGCGCGAATGCTGACGGGACGGGACGGGACTACACTGGAGATGACATTGCGAACCTTCAGGCCCGCGAAGTCGCTGTTCCAAATCAACCGCATCGGTCACCACACAAGGAGAGAGACATGTTTCTACGTAAATTGCTTGTCGGTCTTGGCATGGCGTCATTGACTGCCGCCGCTGCAGCGCAGGATCAGCGGCCGGGTTACGGCCCGTCAATGAACACGGCGACCGCGAAGAAAATCGCCGCCGGCATCATTGCCGAGTGCCAAAAGAACAACTGGAACATCGCCGTTGCAATGGTGGACACGCACGGCAGCCTGCTTTATTTCGAGCGTATGGACGATACGCAGATCGCCAGCATGGACATCGCCATTGGCAAGGCCAAGGCGGCAGCGACTTACCGGCGCCCGACCCGCGCTTTCGCCGATGCGATCAACAAGGGCAGTCCGGCGACCGCCACCCTGCCCGGCGTGTTTGCCTCGCCCGGCGGTGTGCCGGTTTTCGTTGGCGGAAAGATTGTGGGCGCGGCCGGCGTGAGCGGCGTCACCGGCGATCAGGATGAGCAGTGTGCGCGGGCCGGCATCGCCGGAATGTAGTCCGCGTCCAAAGCAAGCCAGTACGCCAAACGGGGTCTGCGGGCCCCGTTTTTATTTCAGAAGGTATCGATCCCGGCCTGGAAGAGTTGTTCCGGCAGCACCGGCAAGCGGGCTCAGCCGCAAAGCGGCCGGGGCCGCGACTACGCCGGCGGGATATGCCAAGCGCTACTGCCGCCACGTCAGCGCAGGATGGCTATTCGACCTTTTCCTCGACCCAGCCGCGCTTGGCCATGAAGGCCTCGAAACTCGCCGTCTTGTAGTCGCCGCTGCTCATGTAAGCGTCGAATTGCTTAAAGGCTTCAACCTTGGTGCGCGAACCGCGGCGCGCCAGTACCTCGCGCCCCTGGGGGTCAAGAAACGCCCACGCCGGAACCGGACTGCCCTTGAGGTGCTTGATGGCATCGCCGCGTGGCATGCGGGTGCCGTCGGCCAATTCGATCTGGTCTTCGCGATTGCCGCGGATGTCGAAATAGGCCAGCACATAGCGGCCGGAATAGGTGCGCCGCAGTTCGTCTGAAGAAAACGTGTGCTTGTTGGCATAGATGCAGTATGGACACTTGTCGAATCCGTAATAAACGAACACCGGCTTGCCCTGCTGCCTGGCGAGCTTGAGTGCAGCGCTGTATTCGAGAAAATTCCAGCCTTCCGGTGCAGCGGCGCGCGCAGCGCTCGCGGCAAGGAAGAGTCCGGTGGCAGGAGCCAGACCGGTCAAGCTGGCGGCGGAGCCCCCCAACAGCAGGCGGCGGCGGGCGCCTGACGGCAACGCCTGCGCCATGGCAGCTTGAGCTTGAGCTTCAGGTTCGGGATTTGCTGTCTGGTCCATTCTCCACCTCTGTTGTGGGTCTGCGGATCACCATGCCTCTGGCGAAAGGAAATGCACGCCTGATCTTACCTTGACTTCCAGCCGCGCCTCATCAGTGTCCAGCTTGCAGTCTGCCGCTCGGATTGCTGCTCCGCACCACTGCTCATTACTCCTCATTACTCCTCATTACTCAACGCTAAGCAAAATCTCATTGCGTCGAAACGGTGGCGGCGTGAGCGGCGGGTTGTAGCGCGCGAGTTGTGCGATGCCAATGGGCTTGAGGTCATTTTTCGCCGCCCACAGATTGAGCTCTGCGATTTTTTCCGCAACTCTGGTTTCGCCGGAGAATCCGGAAAAGCGATGCACGGCCACACGTTGCGGCGCAATCTGGCGCAGCGTGACGGCGGGATTCTTGGGTGTCGGCAGGGACTCAAGGGTATATTTGCCCGGCATCACAAAATGCATGCGCCAGCGATCCGGCGTGGCGCCAGGCTCCATCGTGACCGGGGCGGTCATGGCGATTTTTTCACCGTCACGCGGATTCCCCGTCGCGGTTTCCGCTGCCATGGTGACGGGTGCGGTCATGGCAATTTTTTCACTCGATGATGCGCCCTTGCTCGTGTTGGCGCCAAAAATATAGCCGGCAATGGCACGAAAGCCATCACCACCGGCGCGGTCGAGCGAACCCGAGACGATCGTTTCTGCGACGATCATCGACCGGTACAAGCGAATCTCGAAATCCCCTTCCTGTTTGACCACGGTGTACGCGGGCTCTTCGATGTTGGCAATCGCATCGATGGTGGCGCAGCCGGATAGAAACACCGCGGTCGACAGGGCAATGGCAAATTTTGCTTTCATGAGTCATCCAAAGAAATTGTTGGGATATGACAGGTGCTGACTCGAAAGAGTTCAAGCAGGACAGAAGGATGCCACACCGGGCGCATGGGGATTCATTTTCGACAGCCTAGCTTGCTATAGTTTGAGGATATCCAGCATTGGCAAGTATGGAACTATCCAGCATCTTTTCAGTCGGAACTGGCAATCTTTGCAATTTCCCTCCATTTCATTGTTGCTTTCTGGTCTTTTTCGACGATTCCCGCTCAGTTTCCATCTCTTTTTCCTATTCCTGCCTTGCCCCGGTTTCGCGCATTTTCGCTGCCGCCCTCCTCTCATAGAAACGCATCATGCCCCTGGCTCATTCAAGCGCACGCGCGATCACCTTACTCACCCTCGCACTCCCCTTTATGGCAGCCAGCTTCTCGGCCCAAGCCCAGTCCGAACCCGATGTCGGTGGCAGCAATCGCCCCTTGTGGGAAGCCGGTGTTGCCGGCTTCGCGTTGAGTGGCCCGGCATATCCGGGCGCGAGTGACCGAGTCAGCCGCGGGCTGGTCTTGCCATGGATCGTTTATCGCGGCCCGGTGCTGCGTGCCGATGGCGGCTCGGTGGGCGCGCGCGTGGTCAAGACCTCCGACTTTGAGCTCGATGTTGGCTTTGCCGGTGCCCTGAGCGCAAGAAGCCGCGATGTCACCGTACGCCAGGGCATGCCCGATCTCGGGTTCTTGCTGGAGTTCGGACCGCGCGTGCGCTACACCCTGGCACGCCCCTCCAGCGATTCCCTGGTGCGTCTGGACGTGCCACTGCGCGGCGTGTTTGAACTCAAAAACGGCCTGACCTACCGCGGCCTGGCGTTCGAACCGCGTTTGACTTTTGACAAACGCGATATTGGTGCCGGCTGGGGCCTCTCTGCAAGCGCAAGCCTGAATTTCGGCAACCAGAAATTCAACGAATACCTGTACGGTGTGCCGGCGCAATTTGCCACGCCGGCGCGCAGCGCCTACCAGGCAAAATCCGGATTGATCACGCCGCGCGTGCAACTTGCAGTGTCACGCAAACTCACCGACGATGTGCGGCTGTTCGCTTTCACCCGACTCGACTTTGCCGGCAGCGGCGTCAATCGCGACAGCCCGCTGCACGTCAAGGATCGCGGCACCGCGGTCGGGCTGGGCTTGGTCTGGACGCTCGGGCGTTCCTCGGAGAAAGCTGCGGATTGATACTGGCGGCTCCACGCCGCCTGCATTACCGCTCCGGCAAGGGGTAACGCCGCTCGACCAGTGGCACCTTGACTGACAACGGTTGCTCTACCTGGAGCAACCCGCGTGGCAATCCAGTGCTCTGGGCACTGGCAGACCCCATGTGCGGCGAAATTAAAGGGGTACGGCTCGATTATTTTCTGACGGTTATGCCCGCCCAATCGCCGCCGGAACAAATTGCAGGCTACGCCATCAACCCATATGGCTCAATCTCACGCTCAATCAATTTGCCCGCCGCTTTGCTGGCCGTCTTCAAATCAAAATCCGCCTGCAGGCCAAGCCAGAATTCGGCGCTGGTACCAAAGTAGCGCGCCAGGCGCAATGCGGTGTCGGCCGATACGCCACGACGCTCGCGCACAATGTCGTTGATGCGGGGAGCAGGCAGGCGCAAAGCCATCGCCAGTGCATGGGCATTGAGCTTCATGGGAATCAGAAATTCCTCGCGCAGGATCTCGCCAGGGTGGATCGGGCGCATGCCGTTGACGATAGCCATGTCAGGTTCCTTTCAGTGGTAATCGACAATCTCGACGTTTGAAGCCTCGCCGCTGTCGAACTTGAAGCAAACTCTCCATTGATCGTTGATGCGGATGCTCCACTGGTCTTTGCGGTCGCCCTTCAATTTCTCCAGCCGGTTTTGCGGTGGCACACGCAAGTCATCGAGCCGGACCGCGCGATGCAACATCTGCAATTTGCGCTCCGCCACCGCACGAATGTTCACAAACCGCTTGACGGTGCTACCTGCAAACAAGGCTTCGGTATCGGCATTTTTGAATGAGATGATCATTGGGCAATGATTTAACGGATTCCATTATATGAAAGACGACATGCTGGTGCAAGCCTCCCGAATGCGCTTGTCAGACGGCAACCCGCAACGCCCATGCATTTAATTTTTCCCAAGCGCAATCTTGAAGGAGCACACCATCACCGCTCCGGCAAGGGGTAACGCCGCTCAGCCAATGGCACCTTGGTTTTCACCTGGAGCAAGCCGCGTGGCAATCCAGTGCCCTGGGTACTGGCAGACTCCATCTGTGGTGCCTTTTGCAGCACCGCATGTGACACCCCCGCCTGCGGCTGCGTCAACAAATCCGCCCAACGGTTCGACGCCGTTTCCAGACACAGCATGCGCGAGGTGGCAAACCCGCGCCGCTTCAACAGATTGACCGCCAACCGCCCCTGCACCGGGTTCAACTCCAGCCGCAAGGGCGCTGGCGAAGCCGTGCGCGCGGCAGCACGTGGGCGATACACAAACCCGGCGCAATTGCCATGGGC
>JANLTL010000480.1:0-6755 GCA_031362905.1 Burkholderiales bacterium
GTCCACTCCCGCATTGATCGCTTTCAACTTGTCGCCGAACTTGGCCTGGATCGAATCGCGCAGCACCAGACGCGCGGCGAGGAAGGCCAGGGTCGCACCGATGCTTGATGCGAACGAGACGACGATGGTGCCGGTCACCACGCCGAAGATGGCGCCGGCGACCAGCGTCATGATCGCCGCGCCTGGCAAGGACAGTGCGGCGACTGCCACGTAAGCGGCGAAAAAGGCGGCAATGGTCTGCGCCTGATTGGCGGCATAAAACGCCGTGAGTTCAGCCTGCTTGCTTTTGATGAAGGCGAGCGACAGATAGCGCCCGAGATCAAACGCAAAGAACGCGGCGAGCAGTGCGACAACCACTGCAATGATGATGATTTTTCCCGATTTCATGGCTCCTCCTGGAGCTTGGTTATTCTGCTTTTCCTGCCCGTCCCCAGCCGGTGGCGCGCCAGGCCATAACAGCCTTGTTCAAGCCTGCCCAAGTGTGCCTCAAGTGTGCCTCAAGCGGCGATGGCTGTGGTTACGGGCTTATACGCACGCGCCGGGGTGCCGGATGAGCGCGCCGTCACCGCCCCACGGATGGCCTGTGAAACGGCATAGCCCGGCCCCTCCACAATGCGCCGGCGATACGACAGTGCCGCAGCTGACCCTGCGCCCCACACCTGGTCAAAGTGGGCAAGCCACGCCGCCTGGTCGATTTGCAGCGGCACGCAGTCCAGATACACGCCGTCAATCTTCGTGCCGTAAAGCGCGCCGAGCGCTGCCGGCGCGGCGCGCGTGGACATGCGCGTGATCAGCCCCTGCGTCGTTCCGGCAAAGTTGGGCATGCCGGCCGCGCCGTTGTTGAAGAGGGCACACACCCCCTGCCGCGTCGTAAAGGTCGCGCCCACCGGCAAGCAGGTGTGACTCGACGCGAATACGCGTACTTGGGCGGTGTCGAACAGCGCGCTGACGCGTGCCGGCTCAATCGCCTCTTCGCCAAACGCCCACCCAGCCAGTGATTCAGCGTCGCCATGCACGATGCCGACCGCCAGTCCCCCGACCTCGGCGACAAGATGCATCGGCAAGGCGGCAAGTCGCTCACTCAAGGCCCTCTGGCGCTGCGCGGTGGCCGCCAGCAGGCCCATCATCGCGTTCGAGCGGGCCACATCGGCATCGCTCACGTAATCCGGATAGCCGCAGCCACAGCCCGCTGCCGCATCGCTGGCTAGCAACTCGGTTTCGACGTTGCCGCGGATCGCGCGGTGGCGCAACACTTCGGTGTTGATGCGCGTAAACGACGCGTCGTCAATGTTGAACCAGTTGAAGTCGCCGTTGAACACCCATTGCGCGTCCGGTTCGACCTTGCGCAAAGCCAGCAAGGTGTCGAGCGCGAAGGGGTTGCCATAGAGGCCACCGACCACGTAGAGCGTCTGCGCAGAAAAGTCTGCGGCGCGGTCCAGCGCGGCTGCGCCGTAGCGGTAGGACAGCGGGCAGGTGCGGCCCGGTCGCAAGACGGTGGACGAAGTGTCGGGGAGAACCGGGAACATGGACGAAGCTTAGCCCCAAAAAAAACGCTCAATGCAGCCGCACGACAGGGTGCACGAAACCGTTGGTGCGTGCGGGCTTCAGGACAGAGAGGACGATGCGCGCCGGCCTTGGCCGATGTGTCGGCACGAGCAATCAAACTGGCGGGGAATCAGGGCGCCGGACTAGACCAGCGCACCCCCGCACGACGACCCCTGCCCCGCGGTGCAACCATAGCAGTGCTCGCGCACCACGATGGCATTACCGTCGAGATCGAAGTCGATCAGGTCGCGCAGATGGGTTTTCGCTTTGCCGGCCACGCGCAGCGGCAGGCCGAGCATCTGGTTGAAGTCGCAGTCGTAGACATAACCCTGATAGTCGACCGACAAAATCGAGCGGCACATCACGGTGTCGAGGTTTTGCTCTTGATGCGCGTTCTTGAGCAGCGTCATGTAAGCGTTGAACTGGCCCTTGGAAATGAGCATCGAGCCAAAACGCTGGATTGGCATGTTGGCCAGCGTGTAAAGCTGGTTGAACACGATGCCAAACTGTTCGCCGAGGATGCGCTTGTAATCGGCTTCGAGCGCGGCCTGCCCCGGCGGCAGGCTCGGGCCTTGCGGGTTGTAGACCAGATTGAGCTTGAGATCCGACCCCGGGCGGCCATAGCCCAAGGCATTGAGTTCGCGAATGCCGGCGATGGAACGCTCGTAGACGCCTTTGCCGCGCTGTCGATCGACCAGCTCTTCGGTGTAACAGGGCAGCGAAGCCACCACTTCGACCTGATTCGCCGCGAGAAACTGCGCCAGGTCTTCCTGCCCCGGCTCGGACAGGATGGTGAGGTTGCAGCGGTCGATCACGTGCACGCCAATCGAGCGCGCCTTGGTCACAACGGTGCGGAACAGCGGGTTGAGTTCGGGGGCGCCGCCAGTGAGATCGAGCGTGCCGGCATGCTGCGCGGCGAGGTAGCCAAGCACCAGGTCAATCGTCGCCGCATCCATCATCTCGGTGCGGGTCGGGCCGGCGTTGACGTGGCAATGCAGGCACGACTGGTTGCACTTGTAGCCAAGGTTGACCTGCAGCGTTTCGACGCTGCGCCGGGCAATCTTCGGGAACGTCGTTTTTTCGAGCAGCGAGAGGGTCGCGTGCATGAAACTTCTCCGGCATTGTTGTTGATCGAATTATGCGGCAATTTGGGGACGCGGCCGCGTGCGTAATAGTACGTAGCTCACGCGACGGCGGATGCGCCAGGCTTTGCGTGCCGCCGCTGATCTGGCCGTCTGTGGCGCGACCATCAGCAACGCAGCAACAATCACGCCAAAACCAGCCAATTGGAGGGCCGCAATCGTTTCGTCCAGAAACAGCCAGCCCCACACCAGGCTGAACGCCGGAATCAGGTAGGTCACCGACAGCGAGACGGTCGGCCCGGTGCGTTTGACCAGCCCGTAGAACAAGCCATTGGCGAACGCGGTACACACGACCGCGAGCAACAGCAGCGCCGTCAACACACGCGGTGTCCAGGTACCGGCCTGCGCGGCAGCCCAGGCGGCGGGCAGCGCAAACGGCATCGCCATCAGCGCGGCAAACAGGCTTTGCGCAAACGACAACTCAAGTGCCGGGCGCTGTGCCAGCTTGCGCGAGGTATACACGTTGGCCACGGCATAGCATGCCGCCGCCCCGAGCGCCCCGGCAAATGCCAGCGCCACCGGCCAGGTGAGCGGCAGCGGTGTAAAACCCACCACCATCGCCACGCCCAGCATGCCCAGCACCAGGCCGCCGGCGCGGCGCAGCCCGAGGGGTTCGCCGTAGAGCAGCAACATGATGAAGGCGGAGAACATGGCAGCCGTCGTGTTCAATATCGCCAAGGTGCCTGCGTTGAGCGTCAGTGCAGCCGAGGCAATCAGGTATTGCGCGGCGAAAGAAGCAAAAAATGCGGTAATCACATAGTGCCGCAGCAACCGCACATCCCCCCATGGCAAGCCCGCCACGCGCAGCGCCGCGTACATCACCGCAGCCGAAATCAGCATGCGCACCCCCACCATGCTCCACGGCTCCACGGCCGGCACGATAATGCGGATGAAAATGTAGGAGGCGCCCCAGATCGCGCCGATCAGCAAGAGGGTGGCGAGGTCGCGTGCGGTCACTGGGGCAATGTAGCAGAGCGTCTCGTATTGAAACGTGCGGAAACGCTTGCCCGGCTGCACTGCGGTACCGAGGGCGGCTTCTGTATTACAATTATCTTATTGACGTAATACTTCCTGGAGCCGTCATGACCCTCACCGTCCGCCTCCCCTTCAAAGTCGAACAGGAATTGGCGCGCTACTGCGTTGAGCGCAAGCTCACCAAGAGTGCTGCGGTAAAGCAGGCGCTTGATGGCCTGTTGCAATCCGGCGCGGAGAGCGGCAAGCCTGGCCCGTACGAATTAGGCCTGGATTTGTTTGGCCCCGAGCCGCGCACTGCCGCTGAAGGGGTGGATCTCGCCCGCAACAGCAAACGCCTGTTGCACGAACATTTCCGGAACAAGAAAAGGTGATTCGCACATTGGCTGACACTGGATTTTTGGTTGGCGCATTTGCTGGCCATGACAATCTCAAAGCGTCTGCGAAAGCCTATCTGACCAGCCGCAAGCCCAAGCTGATCACGGTAGCCCCCGTCATTTTTGAAACCTGTTTCTTTCTGCGCGCGGCGGAAAAGCGCAACCTGCTCGAATGGGCGCAGCGTGGCGGAATCGAGGTTGTCGAGTGGCCGGTCTCGGCTTACGCGCAAACCAATGCCATCATTGCAAAATACGCAGACCGCGATATCGATATCGCAGATGCGGCGCTCATATGGCTGGCCGGCTTCGCCAATACGCGCGAGATCTTGACCAGCGACATCAAAGATTTTTCGGTTTACCGTCTGGCAGGTGGCAAACACTTTGAATTGCTCGACTGGTTCGTCTGATCCCCCATGACGCCGCAACAATTCATCGACAAATGGCAGCACAACACGCTCACCGAGCGTGCCGGCGCGCAACCGCACTTCCTCGACCTGTGCGAACTGCTCGGCGTCGATAAACCGAGCGACCCGGACAACTACTGCTTCGAGCGCGGCGCGAAAAAAACCGGCGCGGGCCGCGGCTGGGCCGATGTGTGGAAGCGCAATTGTTTCGCCTGGGAATACAAGGCCCCCGGTGTCAAGTTGGAGCCGGCGTTGAAGCAATTGATGATGTACGCGCTGGCGCTCGACAACCCGCCGCTCTTGGTGGTAAGCGACCGCCTCGTCATCCAGATTCACACCCACTTCACCGGCCGACCGTCCGAAGTCCACACGATTCTGATCGCGGACATCGCTGCGCCGGCCAACCTGCAAAAGCTCAAGTGGCTGTTCAACGACCCGGAGCAATTCAAGCCGCAGCCGGCATCACAATTGCGTGTGACGGCTGTTCTTCAATCAATCCGCCTCTGGGCGCAACGCCTCAAGCGCGATGCTGTGGCGTTGTGGTTCGCGCGCAAGCACCCTGATACACCGCTCATCGTCAAGGCGCTGTGCTGGTTTGTGGTGGCGTATGCGTTGAGTCCGATTGACGTGATCCCCGATTTCATTCCGGTGTTGGGTTACCTCGACGACGTGTTGTTGCTGCCGGGCTTGATTTGGCTGACGCTGCGCTTGTTGCCCGCACATGTGATCGATGCCGGACGCCAAGCGGCTGATGTGTGGCTGGCACAGCACGGCCAGGGGCCGCGCAGCTATTGGGGGGCGGTGTTGATCGTACTTGTCTGGGCGGCGATTCTCGCGACCGGCATCTGGCTCTGGAGACATTGAGTGCCGCGTGCAAGCCGGTCACATAGCCTGCACGCTGCCACTCACTTGAAAATCGTCAACACCCCGGTAAAGCCATAGAGCCGGTCACGCGCAATCTCGCCATTGGCGAAAAATCCCACCAGCGGAATGTCGCCGAGGTGCTCGCGGATCAGCCGCATCTCGGCACCCTGCTCGCCAAACATGTTCGGCCCGCGCCCGATGCAGGCGTGATACAGCGCTGCCTTGGGGGGTTCGGTGAGGTCATCCTTCAAGTCGTAAATCATCTTGAGCAGATCACCGCGTGCGGTGTTCGAATCGCGCTTGCAGAACATCATGGTACCGCCCTGTTCGGGCATGTCGCCAATCGCCACCAGCTTGTTGGCGGGGTCGATGCCGACCAGATTGCGCACCAGATAGTCGCCGGCACCGCCGGTGGCTTCGGCGCCGGTCACCGCGAGGCCGATGAAGGTATCGCGCGCCGCGCCGCGCAGGCCCTTGAGGTCGCAGCCGAGGTCTTCGAGCATCACGTCGAGCGCGGGGCGCTTGTCGAGCGTGACCAGTATGTTGCGTTCGACCTGGGTCATCACGTGGCGCTGCGGCAGCGGCGTGCAGCCTTGGGTCAGACGGGTGCCGGTGGCGACATCGCTCGCGAACATCACGCCCGAGATGCCGCCGGCCACCACTTCGTTGGCAATCTGCAAGGTGGCGCCGCGCGCGCTCGACAAACCGCCGGCCAGAAAGCCGCTTGACACCTTGCCGGACATGTCGCGGATCAGCTCGTCAATATCGGGCGTGCTCGGATCAGCATGCACCACCGCAAACCACGCAGCGTCGGCGCCGCTCGGGGTGAGCGTGCCCGGTTTGGGCGGACGCGCGTTTCCGGAGAACACGGTGTGGCTGCCGGGCGCGAACGCGCAAGTCATCAGCGCGACCGCGGGCTCGTCCAGATACTCAGTGCCGGTAGCGACGATGCCGATGCCGACGCTGCCGACCCAGTCGCTGATGCCGGTGCGCGCCTTGACCAGCGTAAGCATGTCGGCGGCGTAGGGCGCGAAGGCATCGGTAAGGTAGATGAAGCCGAGGGTGCCAGCTTTGATGCCGGGGGGCAGCGCGCCCGAAACAACTTCACCTTGCGTGCCGTCACTGTGCACAGTGTGCCCCAGCGCCTTCAGGGCCTGCTCGGTCGCCGTCTTCCAGTCACTGTGCGCAGCGTGACCAACACGAAAAGCGGGGCGGGTGCCGAGGGTCATGCTGGCTTTTTCCTGGCGGCGTGCTTAGGTCTGCTTTTTGCGCGGCGCGCGCTTTGGCGCGGCAGCTTTTGCACTGGCCGAGGCGGCTGCGCCCCTGGCGCCCGCTGGCCGCGCCGTCTGTGCAGCACTCTGCATGGCCTGCGCGCCATCCTGCATGGCTTTTTGTGTCTTGGCCGCCTGCTCCTGCATGAATTTCATCCACGCTTGCGGATCCATCCACGG
>JANLTL010000501.1:0-16626 GCA_031362905.1 Burkholderiales bacterium
GCCGACAAGGTGCCGGTGAAGGTCAATCTTGCCGCCAATATCGAGAGCACCAAACCGGCTGCCAGTGTGAAGGCCAATGTGAATGGCGAACTGCTGTTCGACCTCGAGAAAAAGGCCTATTCGTTCACCGGGCTCGACGCGCAATTGAGCGGTGGCGTGCGCCAAGTGGCGGCCAAGGGCGTGCCCGGCTTTGACCTCGCCGGCCTCGAATCCAAAATCTCCGCATCTACTCTCAAGTTCGATCAGGCCAGCATGGCGCTGGTCGCTGAAAAGCTCGCCCTCGATGCGAAGGGCGCGCTCGACAAGGAACCATTCGAAATCAAACTCAGTTCGCCCAAGCTGGATGTCAATGCCAAGACCATGGCTCTGGCCACCGAAAAGCTCGCTCTCGAAGCCAAGGCACGGCGGGGCGGGCAATCGGGCAGCGTCAAGCTCGACGCTGCAAAGATTGCTGCGGACATGGGCGCGCACAAGCTCAGCGTCGAGGGTCTGACGGCCAGCGGCAGCGGCGCCATGCCGGGCATGCTGATCAATGACTTCAAGGCAAAGGCGCCCAAACTCGCGATCAACCTGGACGCCGGCCAGATCATTGTCGATGGCGTCGCACTGTCGGCCAACGGCAAGCGCGGCGAGGAGGGCTTCGACATCAAGGTCGATGCGCCCAAACTCAATGTGAGCCGCGAGTCGGCCTCCGGCGAGGCCATCACCGGTACCATCAAGCTCACCGGGTCCGAAACCCTCGATGCCAAATTCAATCTCTCCGGCGTCAAGGGCAGCGGCAAGTCGCTCTCGATTGCTGAAGTCAAGCTCGACGCCAATGCGAAGCAGGGCGAGCGCACCGTGGTGGCGCTGCTGTCAACGGCGCTCACCGCCAATCTCGAAGGCAAGGTGTTTGAACTGGCCAAGATCAACGCCGATGTCACCGTGACCGACCCCAAGATGCCACAAAAGACGGTCAAACTGCCGATCACGGGGTCGGCGCGCGCCGATCTGGGCAAGGAGACGGTGAGCGCCGACATCAACACCAAGTTCGACGAGAGCGCGATTGCCGCCAAGGTCGGCATCAACAAATTCAAGAACAGCGCGATCAATTTTGATGTGGCCATCGACAAACTCAATCTTGACAAATACATGCCACCGAAAGACCCCAACGCGCCCAAGACCGCTGAGCCCGAGAAGCCGATTGATCTTTCTGCGCTCAGGACGCTCAACGCCAACGGCACCATCAAGATCGGCGCGCTGCAAGTCAACAATGTCAAGGCGAGCAATGTGCAGCTCACGATCCGTGCTGCGGGGGGCAAGGTCGACGTGGCGCCGATGAGCGCAGCGCTGTATCAAGGCACGCTGGCCGGCGCGGTAAGCGTTAACGCCAATACCAACGCTTTTGCGATCAAGCAAAACCTCACCGGCATCAACATCAATCCGTTGATGAAGGACGCGATCAACAAGGACATGCTCGAAGGACGTGGCAATATCAATCTGGACCTTACCGCCACGGGCAATACTCCTTCCGCACTCAAGAAGGCGCTTAACGGCAGCGCAGCCATCAATTTGCGCGATGGCGCCTACAAGGGTATCAACCTGGCCAAGTCCTTCCGTGATGCCAAATCAGCGATCTCGCTAGGCGCCAAGGACAAAACCCAGGACGTAAAGAAGGACGACAAAACCGATTTCACCGAAATGAAGATCAGTGCCGCCATCAAGAATGGTGTCGCTACCAGCAACGACCTCGATGCCAAGTCACCTTTCGTGCGCCTCGGCGGCGCCGGTTCGGTGGACATCGGGCAAAGCTCGATGGACTATTTGGCCAAGGCCACGGTGGTTGGCACCCCGGCCGGACAGGACGCCAAAGACTACGCACAACTCAAAGGTGTGGCCGTACCGGTCAAGATCTATGGCCCGCTCGATGCCATCAAGTACGACGTCCAATACGCCGCCATCGCCAGCAGTCTGGTGACGCAGCAGGCCAAGGGTGCAGTCGAAGACAAGATCAAGGGCGCGCTCGGCATCAAGCTGCCAGGGCAGCAGCCAGCTGCTCCCGCAGCGCCGGCAGCGGGAGGGCAAGCAGCGCAGCAGCCCGCGCAAAAGCCGCAGTCGGCTGAAGACAAGGCCAAAGAGAAGTTGCGCGGCCTGTTTGGGCGCTGAGCGGGCAAGGGCGCGCGTTCGGCGTTTGTCGAGCCGGAATGATCGCGCCGTCGATCGCATTCCTGGGCCTGCCCAGCGCTGACCTTATCCTGCATGGCGCGCTCTTCATCATTCGCCGCACGCGTGATTGCGTGGCAGCGCAAGCATGGCCGCCACGACCTGCCCTGGCAAAATACCCGCGACCCCTATCGCATCTGGGTGTCCGAGATCATGTTGCAGCAGACGCAGGTCGCTGCCGTGATCGGTTTCTACGCGCGCTTTTTGGAGCGTTTCCCGGATCTGGCGAGTCTTTCGCAAGCGCCGCAGGACGAAGTGATGCGTTACTGGGCCGGCCTGGGGTACTACAGCCGTGCACGCAATCTGCACAAGGCCGCGCGCATTGTTGTTGAGCAATGGCAGGGCGTGATGCCGACCTTGCCTGGTGAACTCGTCACGTTACCCGGCATCGGACGTTCCACCGCAGCGGCGATTGCGGTATTCGCGCACGGCACACGCGCCGCCATTCTTGACGGCAATGTCAAGCGCGTGATGGCGCGGCATTTTGGCGTTGATGGGTACCCCGGAGAGAAGAAGGTCGAAGAAGCGCTCTGGGAGCGGGTTTCAGGGCTGTTGCCAAAGACGGAGGCGGAAGCCTATACGCAAGGCTTGATGGACTTGGGCGCAACTTTGTGTATCCGCTCGAAGCCAAACTGCGGTGCATGTCCCCTTCAAAGTGGATGCGTAGCCTATCGCGACAATCGGATTGCCGAACTGCCGCGGCGCAAGCCGAAAAAGGCCTTGCCGCATCGTTCTTGCGTCATGCTGCTGCTGCTGTGCGGGCGCAAGGTGCTGCTGGAGAAGCGGCCGTCAAGCGGCATCTGGGGCGGCCTGTGGTGCCTGCCGCAGTTCGAGACCGCTGCACAGGCACAGCGCTGGGCCGCTGAGTGGGGAATCGAATGGCGCAAGCGTCAGGTGCTTGATGCCATCGAGCATGGCTTCACCCACTATCACTTGACGATTCAGCCAGCCCTGATTGCGATTGCTGCACGCGCCACTGTGCGCCCTGCTGCCTCCGCGGCGGAGGCACCCGAACGTGTGTGGCTTTCTCTGGATGACATTGCCGATGCGGCGCTCCCTGCCCCGGTAAAAAAGCTGATATTGAGAGTGGCTGCGGCCTAGTTCGTGCGGTCTGTCGTCAAGGGTACGGACCAAGAGGCGCTGTCCCCATCTCTTGGTGACATCAGCGCAGATGCAGATGCAGAAACAGGCGCGGCACGCTTCCTGCTATTTGGGGAAGGACCCCGTTACAGTATTCATTCCTGCAAGCGCCGCGCCCCCCGCCGCCAGCGTGCATGCCGGAGAGAGAGTTGAATTGAGCGGGAACCGCAGGGTATTCGTTTAGGCCTTCAGTCCCTGTTGCTCCAGAAATTTGTGAATGATCTCCAGACGCGCCAGCGGGTCATCCAGTTCCATCAATCGCTGTTTGGCGAGCGGCTGGATCGGCAAAATTTCGGCGATTCGGTTGGAGACCCATGCCGCATCATCGAATTGGTGTGGTACGCGAATGATTCCGGCCGGCAATTTGGGCACAATTGCGCGCAGCATGAGCGCGCAATTGCTCAAGCTTGCAGGCACCGGCACTGCCGCATCGTCCGGCCGCGCTTCAGCGCGCGCACGCACCAGCCCGCTGGCTTCATTGCGTGTGGCGAGTACGCGAAAGCGTGCACCGCCGTGGGTGCGAATATTGAGCACGCCGAGTTGCTCCATGTCGAAGTCGACAATTTGCGCGAGACAACCGGCATCGTGCGGCACGGCGGGTGCGCCGACTTCGTTACCTTCCTTGATCAGGCACACGCCAAAAGGCTGCCCCGCCTTCATGCACTCACGCATCATGTCGACATAGCGCGCTTCGAAAACGCGCAGCGGCAACACGCCGCCGGGGAACAGCACAGTACCGAGCACAAAGAGTGGCAAATTGGACCAATCGGGCGCGGCAGGTGCGCCGCCACTACTCACCGAATCTCCCGGTGGCGTACCAACGCAGGGGTTCGTTGTGCAAAGCGTCTGGCGAGTTGCTCGGCAAAATACACCGAACGGTGCTGGCCGCCAGTGCAACCAATCGCGACCGTCAGATAGTGGCGGTTGTCGCGCTGGTATGCGGGTAGCCATTTTCTGACCAATATTTCAATATCGGCCAGCATCTCCTGGGCGGCAGGTGTGTCGTCGAGAAATCGGATAACGGCATCATCGCGTCCGGTGAGGGTACGCAGCGCTGGGTCGTAGTAGGGGTTGGGCAGCGGACGCACATCGAACGCAAGGTCGGCATCGAGTGGAATGCCGTGCTTGAAACCAAATGAAGTAAACACCAGGGTGAGTTGCGCGCGATTGCTGTCCAGGAAATCCTTGAGCCAGTCGCGCAGGGCATTGGGCCGCAGGTCGGAAGTGTCGATGACGTGCGCGTCAGTCTGCAGATCGGCGAGCAATTCGCGTTCGCGCGCGATGTATTCAGAGATCGTGGCACTGCCGTCATCGAGTGGATGGCGGCGGCGCGTTTCCGAAAAACGCTTGATCAGCGCTTCATCGCTTGAGGTCAGAAATACCGAGCGCATCTCGACGCCGAAGCGCGACAGGCTGGTGAGGTACTGCGGCAGTTCGGCAAGGCTGTGACCAGCGGCAGCGGTCCGCGCGTCAATCGACACGGCAACTTCTTCGTGCCCGGTTTCACGCAAGGTGGCTACCAGGTCGGGCAGCATCGGCGCTGGAATGTTGTCAACGCAATAATAGCCAGCGTCCTCCATGACCTTGAGCGCGACGCTCTTTCCGGAACCGGAAAGACCGGTGACGAGAATTAAACGCATGATGAAACTATACCTTGAACCTGTTGTGCGCGACGCGTGATCGGCGCCGGGCATAAAAAAACGCCGGCTAACCGGCGTTTTTCTTGAAAGCCAAGTCCATTACTTGGCCATGCAGTCGTCACGCTTTTTCTTGTACTCGTCGCCCTTGAGGCCTTTGGCCTGGCTTGAGCACTCAGCCAACTTGGTTTTTTTTTCGTCCTTGGCCGCTGCTTTTTCACCTTTCATGCAGGCGGCGTGTTTTTTCTTGTATTCGTCGCCTTTGAGCCCCTTGGCTTCCCCCGAACAATCAGCCATTTTCTTTTGCTGCGGCGACATTTCCTTCTTTTCTTCCTTCTTCGGTTCAGCTTTCTTGTCCTGCGCGAACGCACCGCCGGCAGCCAGCGGAAGAGCGAGCAGTAGGGTGATTAACAGCTTTTTCATGTGTATCTCCTCTCGAATGATGGTTTGGTGACGCGCAGTCCTGCATGAACCACAGCGCGGACCCGGAGCAATTAAATCACGTATCGTTGCAATGTGCCGTGTGGCCAAGCCGTGCGGTATGCCCGTGGCCAGCAGGCAAGATGGGTCAACGTGAGCGCAGGGGAGGCGGTTGACACGCTGGCTCCGATGCGATGCCAGGGCGGCATGTCCAGACTCAGGGGAATTCCGCAGAGCGCGCCGGGACGAAGACCTCTGCAAGTTGGGCGTGGCCGCGACGCTGCTACGCACCCACGCCGACAGCGTTGCTCTGAACTGTCGGATCCTCAGTGCAAGACTGTCTCGGTGTTACTGGGGAGGCGCTTGCATTGCGAGCGCCTGGCGTGCGATGAATTCAGCCATGGTGTCGGTTCCACGCAACTGCAAAATAGTGTTGCGTACGGCGGCCTCGGTTAGCACGGCGAGATTGCGGCCCGCCGCGACCGGCACCGTGACCTTGCGCACGCGCACTGCCAGCACTTCCTCGAAGTTGGCATTGAGCGGCAAACGTTCGTAATCGGCCATGCCAGCGATATGCGGCCGCGCCAGATGCAGCATCAGCTTGATGTTCATTTTGGGGCGCACAGCCGTTTCGCCAAAAATGGTTTTGATGTCGAGCAGGCCGAGGCCGCGAATCTCCAAAAGATTCTTGAGCAGCGGCGGGCAGCGCCCCTCCAGTGTGCGCGGGGCGACGCGCGTGATTTCCACCACGTCATCGGCTACCAAGCCGTGGCCGCGGCTGATGAGTTCGAGTCCCAATTCGCTCTTCCCCAATCCCGACTCACCGGTGATCAGTACGCCGAGACCGAGCACATCCATCAGCACACCGTGCATGGTGGTGCGTTCGGCGAGAAACTTGGTGAGGTGGATGCGCAGCATGTCGATCACGCTGGCACTGGCTGCAGGGGTAGCGAACACCGGAGCGCCGGCTGCATGACAAGCGTCGATGACGAGGGGGGGCGGTGCAATGCCGTCGGCAATGATCACGGCGGGCGGCTTGCCGGCCATCAGTTCGGCCAGCAAATGCTGTTGGCGCGGCGTGCTGATGTGGCCAAGATATTGGTGTTCGGGCAACCCGATCACCTGAATGCGGTCTTTGTGGATCAGGTTCAGGTGGCCGACCATGTCGGCGACGGCATGCGACGCGTAGGCGTCAGAGTTGAGCGTGCGGCCGCCAAACTCCTGACCGGCAAGCCAGGTCAGATCGAGTTCGTCTGCGACTTCGTCAAACAGCGCTTTGAGGGTGAGCAGGTGCATGACGATGAAATTGGATTAGAGCGCCGTGCACTTGCTCTGTGGTGGGCAACGAGGTGAGTGCATTGCGCATTGCGGGTTCGGCAAACATTTCAGCAAGCGATGCGAGGATTTGCAAATGAATGTCGGTCGCTTTTTCCGGCACCAGGACAAAAAACAGCAACTTGACTGCCTTTGCATCGGGCGCTTCAAACGGGATCGCCTCCTTGAGGCGCAGGAACGCCCCCACTGGGGCCGTCAGGTTGGCGATGCGGCCATGGGGAATGGCCACGCCCTGACCGAGCCCGGTTGATCCCAGGCGCTCGCGCGCAAACAGGCTGTCAAAGACGGTGGCGCGCGCGATGCCCTGCTGGTTCTGGAACAGCAATCCGGCTTCATCAAACACGCGCCGCTTGCTGGACAACTCGACATCGAGCAATACATTGGCTGGCGGCAGCAGGCGCGCGATCACCTGTGCTGGAGAAGCTGGACTACTCAATTTCATGCGGAAAATTATACGCCCGGCAGTCACCGCGAACTTTGCAAATTGTCACCAGCGATCGCAGCCCGGGACGCGCTGCGCAGAGCGGATCGACAGACGCGTCAGTTCGGCAGTTCCTGACGCTTCAGGGGTGTGTGCGCGTGGCTGTAGGCACGAGTCTTGTACTTTTGCACCTGCCGGTCCAGCTTGTCGGCCAGGGTGTCGATGGCAGCATACATGTTCTCATCTACAGTCTCGACAAAGATGTCCTTGCCACGCACGTGCAAGTTGACCTCGGCTTTGTGCGCCAGCTTTTCCACCGAGAGGATCACGCTGATGTCGATCACGTGGTCAAAGTGTTTTCCCACACGGTCAAGTTTGGAGAGAACGTAGTCGCGGATTGCCGGGGTGACTGAAACGTGGTGACCGCTGACAGTGAAATTCATGTTGATTCTCCTGAAGGTGGCTGGCGTTTGAGAATGCCCTAAAGGGACTTGCGCAAATTGGCTGGAGGGATCCGCAGCACGTCGCGGTATTTCGCAATCGTGCGGCGCGCTACGACAATGCCCTGCTCACCCAAGATGTCCGCAATCCTCGAATCGGATAGTGGTTTCTTCAAATTCTCCGCAATGACAAGTTGCTTGATTAAAGCGCGGATTGCCGTCGAAGAGCAAGCCCCCCCGCTGTCGGTGGCGACATGACTGCCGAAAAAGTATTTCAATTCAAAGATGCCGCGCGGAGTGAGCAGATACTTATTTGTGGTGACGCGGGAGATGGTTGACTCGTGGAGCTCCAGCTCATCAGCAATTTCGCGCAGCACGAGCGGTCGCATGGCAACGTCGCCATAATCGAAGAACTGGCGTTGGCGCTCGACAATGGCTTGCGCCACCCGCTCGATGGTTTCGAAGCGCTGCTGAACGTTTTTGAGCAACCATCGCGCTTCCTGCAATTGACCAAACAGGCTGCTGCCGGGCGCCGCCCCTGCGTGCGTAGCTCCGCCAGGCGCCACCCCGGTGGCCCGGTCAGCGGGGTGGCCGGACACGCTACCGTTACCTCCAGACGACTCCGCGCGTCCTCCGTGCCTGCCGCGTTCGCGCGTCAGGATATCCGCATAAATGCGATTGATCTTGAGGCGCGGCACAGCGGCCGGATTGACATGCACTTTCCAAACACCGCGCAGCTTGCGCAAAATCACGTCTGGCGTGACATAGCGAATGTCGTCGTGGGCAAACAGCGCGCCCGGCCGCGGGTCGAGTGAGAGCAAGAGGTCACGCGCGGCTCTGAGGGCCGCGTCGTCGCAACGGCACAGGCGTCTGAGTGATGAGAAGTCACGGGCTGCAAGCAGATCGAGATGGGCCCGGCATATGTTCTCGGCCAGGCCGTGCGCGTCCGAGCGCGGCAATTGCCGCAACTGCAAACGCAGACATTCGCCCAATTCGCGCGCGCCAACGCCGGCCGGTTCGCACGACTGCAACATGGCTAGTGCTACTTGAAGGTCTTCGGGGTCAGTGTCTTCGCCCAGCAAATCCGCGATCTCTTCGAGCGGCTGGCGCAGATAGCCATCCTCATCCAGTGCTTCAGCCAACGCGCTCGCCAGCGCCAGATCGTGGTCTGAGAGCCGCATGGCGGCGAGCTGTCGCACCAGGTGCTCGCGCAGCGTGGTGGCAGCAGCAGGTTGGCGGCCAGTGGGGTTGTCGTCTTCGCCGTCGCGCTGCGCGGGGGCACTCATGTGGATGTCGCCGCCACCGCTCGTGGCGTCACGTTCGTTCCAGTCAGGCGGCGCATCCGGTCCGGGCGTGCCAAATGCGTCAGCCAGCGACTCAGTCGCTGGCTGCTCCTGCGCGCCATAGGGGGCCGGCTCATCAGCACGTTCGAGGAGGGGGTTGTCTGCCAGAATCTGCTCGATCTCCTGCTCAAGCTCGATGGTCGAGAGTTGTAGCAGGCGGATCGATTGCTGCAGCTGCGGCGTCAGCGTCAGGTGCTGCGATAGCTTGAGATGGAGCCCTTGTTTCATGAGACTGTGCCCACCACCGGCTCAGAGCCGGAAGTGCTCGCCTAGATAGACCCGCCGCACGCTCTCGTCCGCCACGATCACGTCAGGCGTGCCGGAGGCCAGCACATGGCCGGCATTGATGATGTAGGCGCGATCGCAGATGCCGAGGGTTTCGCGCACGTTGTGGTCGGTGATGAGTACGCCGATGCCGCGATCCTTTAGAAAGCGGATGATTTTCTGAATGTCGAGCACAGCGATTGGGTCGACGCCGGCAAACGGCTCATCGAGCAGAATGAAGCGCGGTTGCGTGGCCAGCGCGCGGGCGATTTCCACCCGCCGCCGCTCGCCGCCCGAAAGCGACATCGCCGGATTTTGTGCCAGGCCGGCGATACCCAGCTCCCCCAGCAGTTCCCGCAGGCGGCTCTCAATAGCGCCACGTGGCAAGCGCTGCAGTTCGAGTACAGCGCGAATGTTCTCCGCCACCGTCAGCTTGCGAAACACCGAAGCCTCTTGTGGCAGATAGGACACGCCAAGACGCGCCCGTTGGTGGATCGGCAAGCCGGTAGCATCCTCGCCGGCGATGCTGATGCTGCCGGCGTCCACGCTCGTAAGGCCGACCACCATGTAAAAGCAGGTGGTCTTGCCAGCCCCATTGGGACCGAGCAAGCCTACTACTTCGCCATTGGCGACCTCGAATGAAACATCCTTGACGACTTCGCGCGATTTGTATTTCTTCTTCAGGCCGCGCGCAACGAGAGCACTCATGTAAAACTCATTTCTGCGCAGGCTCAGGGTAGGCAGCGCGCGGCAATGCAATACCGCCGGCAGGCTTGAGGGTGAGGTCGCCTGGCTTGGCGGGGGAGGGCTGCGCAATGGCGGAACGTGGCTGAATGGTCGCGCGTACCCGGCCATCGCTGCCAGTCGCCGGTGTACCGGCGGCAGAGGCCCCACCAGTGCCCGCAGTGCTGCCAGTGACGCTGTAAAACTCGGTGCGCCCATCGTAGCGAATGGTATTGCCGCGCACTTCGTCGACACCGCGCAGGAAACGGGCGCGTCCGATCATGTCGGCTTTCTCGCCCTTGGCGTCATACTCGATTCTGTCACCCCAGCCTTGCACCACTTCATCCACGCCTTCACGCTTTTGGCGGAAGTAGGCAAAGCCGCCTGGGCCTTTTTCGGCAGACCCGTGCTGAAACCCTTCAGGGTCCTGGCGCACTATGATGCGGTCTGCGAGGATCGTGAGCGTGCCTTGGGTGAGCACCACCTTGCCTTCAAAGATGTTGACCTGGCGCAGATCGTCGTAAGTCATGCGCTCGGCTTCGATATTGACCGGCTTGTCACGGTCGCTGCGTTCGGCAAGCGCCATCGGCGAAGTCAACAGCAAGGCTGCCCAAAGAAGCCAGGGCGCCGTCACCAAGCGGCGGGCCGTGTAAGACGACGCGGTCATCGCTTCTTGCGCTCCATAGTGCCACGTACGGACGAGAGCAGGGCGATGCGGCGGTAGCGGTTGTCGTAGGTCATGCCGGTGCCGCTGAGTGTGGAAGTGCCCTGTTCGATCGTGACCCGCTCGGTGGTATCGGCCTTGTCATCGTCAGGCACCACACGCAAATACGCAGTGAGGACGCGCATGTCATCGGTGCGCCCGCCGGGAGCACCGACGTCTGCCCCCGCCTTGAACAACTCCACGTCGCCATACAATTTGACTTCGCTGCCATCCGCAGATACCAGGCCGCGCGTTGCACTGATGCGGGTTGCCGGTTTGGCCGGCTGACTCTGAATCAGGCGTGGCATGGTCAGGTGCGAGCTGTCATCGTCAGGAAAATGGACCATGCGCGCGGCACTGAGCCGATAGCGCGGCTCGCCGTTCGCATCGAGGCGCTGAAGATTGAATTTTTCGATCACATAGTCAGGCTCATGTGTGAGTGCCCGCGCCGGTGATTCGACCGTCAACTCGACTGTACGATCCAGCCACAAAGTGAGCATCGCCAGCAACAGCATGATGGTGAGCGGCAATATGGCTCCCAATGTGGCACGCCCACCGTGCTTCATGCCAGATACCTCGCGATGATGCGGTCGTAGCTGCCTTGCGCATGCAAAATGAGTTCGCACACTTCGCGCACGGCACCTGCCCCCGCTGCGCGGGTGGTGGCATAGTGGCTGCGGTCCAGCACTTCCTGCGGCGCGCCGGGCACGGTGGCGGCGAAACCGGCGGCGGCGAGCACCGGAATGTCCAGCAGATCATCACCCATATAGCCCGCCTGAGCGGGGGAGAGTTTGAGCTCACTCAACATTTCCGAAAACGCGCGAATCTTGGTTTCGACGCCCTGGTAGCAGTAGTGCAGCCCCAAATCACGCGCGCGCTGTTCCACCGCTTCCGAGCGCCGCGCGCTGATGATGGCCAGCTTGAATCCTGCTTCGTAGAGCAGGCGGATGCCTTGTCCATCGTGGGTGGAAAAGACTTTGGACTCAACGCCCCCGTTTGAATAGTGAAGGCGTCCGTCTGTCAGGACGCCATCGACGTCAAACGCCATCAATTTGAGGGGGGCGATACGGGCGGATAGCTCCGGAGCCGGTTGCGCGTGCGTACTCAATTGCGCCTCAGATGGCCTTGGCATGAAACAGGTCATGCATGTTGAGCGCGCCGGCCAGGCGGCCTTGGGCGTCCACCACCAGCAACTGGTTGATCTTGCGCGTTTCCATCAGATGCACCGCCTCGGCCGTGAGTGCATCCGCGTCAATCAGCGCCGGGCTGGCCGTCATATATTGGGAGACGCGCGCAAGTCTGAAATCGCTGACCTGGGTCAGAGCGCGGCGCAAATCGCCATCGGTGAAAACGCCCGCGACCTTGCCGGCAGCATCGAGCACGGCAGTCATGCCGATTTTCTTCGCGGTGATCTCGTTCGCGGCTTCCGGAAGCAGCGCGCCGATTGCCACCGTCGGCAAATCATTTCCGCAGCGCATCACATCGCGTACCCGCGTCAGCCGGCGCTGACCCAATCGCCCACCTGGATGGGAGCGCGCAAAATCGTCGGCGCCAAAGCCGCGCGCATCGAGTACGGCCATCGCCAGTGCGTCGCCCATGGCCAGCTGGGCGGCCGTGCTCGCCGTGGGTGCCAGGTTGAACGGGCAGGCCTCCTTGTCCACGCTGGTGTCGAGGTGCACGTCCGCCATGGCCGCCAGCGTCGATAGCGGGTTGCCGCTGAGCGCCACCAGCGCAGCACCGATGCGCTTGACCGCCGGCAGGATGTCCAGCAGCTCCTGCGTCTCGCCTGAGTTGGACAGGGCCACCACCACGTCCTGCGCGGTGATCATGCCCAGATCACCGTGGCTAGCCTCTGCGGGGTGTACGAAAAATGCTGCGGTACCAGTGGAGGCAAGTGTGGCTGCCACCTTGCGGGCAATATGTCCGGACTTGCCGATGCCCGAGACCACCACACGTCCGTTGCAAGCCAGAAGCAGGTCGACCGCGCGTGCAAAGTGGGTCTCATCAATTCTGGCGCCGAGGGCGGCAATGGCTGCTGCTTCGATCAGCACGACCTCGCGGGCCAATTTGAGGGCCTGCGCGCCGGACTTCAGCGGAACGCCGTTTCCGATTGCCGCTCGCGCGGGCGGGACACGTTCACTGGATATGGAGACCGCTGGCATACGGTCGAGTATAGCAAACACAGTCTCTGATCCTGTCCGGCCGCAGTACTTGGCATCAAGATTGCAGAGACGCTTGGTCGCCAGGCTGGGATACATGACGCCACCGGGAAGGATGGGCAAAAAAAAGCCCGCTCGAAAGCGGGCCTTTTACAGCGGGTGCGGACTCAGTTAATCAAAGTCGCGCCGCCGCAATTGGGTTCCACTGACCCGGCAGTGGTCTGCCAAAGGCTGCCGATTGCGCTGCCGGTCAGGCAAATGTCAGCGGGTGCCGTTGAGGCGCCATGTTTCCATTTGCTGAAGCGGAACTGGCCGTTGTTGGGTACGGCATCGTCAATTTTGACATCTGCCTCTGCCAACACGTTGCCTGGAATCAGATTACCGGTCTTGATGTTGTGGCGCGCCGAGACGACGCCCGTAAAATTCCCGGCAGAGGAGAACACGTTGTCGGTGACCAGTTGGAGTGCGCCGCCGTAGACATTGACTGGGCTGTTATCAACATCAGACGCCACAGCAGCAATCGCAGTACAAGTCTGACAGCTAATAAAACCAGTGACGGTAATGTTCTGGAACGCGAGCGGCGAGTCGGTCGCGTCGATGGTGCCGGTGCCAGGCGTTCCGGCAACAACCACGCCAGAACCCACTTGAGCCACCTGCGTGGTTGTCAAATCTCCCGGAATCATGCGAAAACGATCCTGAAAACCGAAAAACGCCGCCTTGATGCCGTTCTGCTGGTCAATGATGTTTCTCACCCGCGCATTCTGAATCAACTCCTGACCGCGCAAAATCCCGCCGAGCAAAAGCCCGATGATGACCAGCACGATGGCGATCTCGACCAATGTAAAACCTTGTTGTTTACGCATGATATCTCCCGCTTGAAAGATGGAATGTTTTACTGCGACCGGCTGTTACACGGTATGGCAACGCAAGGCCCATGCCATCTGGGAACCCATTCTGGAACGGCCAATTATAACGGCAAACCGCTGTTTTTTCGAGTGTTTTCGGGCTGTGGCGCTCCGCAACTGTCGTGCGTACAACACAACTGCCGAAATTTCGTCAGTTTTTGCGCCCGACACGGGCGGCATTGGCTCCACCAGGAGCCTCCTCCAGGTCGGCCAGGCGACCAGAGAGAAACCGATATTCCGACGGGTCGGTCACTTCCCCGCTGGCCAGCAGTGCACCGAGCAATAGTTTGGCCGTCTCGTACTCGTTCATGTCAGCGCGCAGGAAAATTTCCATTTGTCTTGCCCAAGAAGGTACTCGCGGGCTTTTGGCGTGCAAGCGCAAGGACTCGGCGTAGCGCACTGCAAGATGGAGGTCGCGCAGCTGATGGCGGGCAATGAAAGCCGCATGGGCCAGCCATTGCCAGCGGCGGTTCGGATCGAGCAAAAACTGGCGCTGCACGAAATCCAGCATGCGCCGCTGGCGCGCCGGATCGTCCACTGCGCCGTACAGGCGGCTGGCCGCAAGGAGGGGATACTGACCATCGGGATCCAATTCCAGGATGCGTGCCAGCCAGGCCTCGATCCGGCTGTAGTCAAGGCGCTTGAAGGGCAGGCTGATGCCCGGCTGGTTGTCGTAGGCCTGCAGCGAAAGGTTGGCCATTTTGGCCCACGCCAGCGGCTCACCTAGACTGAAAATCTGCACCGACGCAGCACTGGGTGGCAGCGCCAGATCGCTCGCTGCCTGCGCCGGGTGCGGATTCATCGCGGCCCAGATGGTCTGCCACACCAGCGCACACGCGAGCAGCAGCGCCACCGGCAGCGGCACCAGCGAAATGCGGCGCTGGTCGCGATAGGTAGCTACGCGCAGGATCGGCAGCAGGCGCTTCACAGGTTCTTGCGGTAAAAGTCGAACAGGGCCGCGCTGCAGAGCAACGGGAGGTAGATCACGAACTGCAGCAGAATCGCCGGCATCTGAGCCCACGCCGCTGCCCCATCCCATAACCAGACCGCCGATGCGAAACGATCCAATCCGGGCAACAGGGCGCCGATACATCCCATCACCCAACCCATTACGCGAAAACCAGGGGAATCGATCGGGCCGACAGGGCTGGCAGTAATGGCAAGGATGCTGGGCATGATCCGGCTCAGAACATAAAACGCCACCACCATCAGAAGGCTCAACGCGCTTTGCCCGAGCACCAGGGCGCACGCCAGTGCTGCGGCAGCCACCAGCGTGAGTTCGAGCGCCAGTGAAAGTGACCATGCCGCTACATTGAGCGGCGGCGCGTATAGCAGCAAGGGTGCGCTAAACACCGCAGCGGTCAGCCACGCCAGAAGCGCATAGCCAGTCAGTTTGCCGATGACATAGCTTGCGCGCGGAATGGCTTGCGAGAGCAGCATTTCCAGACCCTTGTCCGCTTGTTCGCGCGTGAGTCCGGCGATCACAAAGCTGACGACCATTAATGCCGCCGCAATACGGTTGAAGGCTGCCAGCACCGAACCCTGAATGCGCGTACTTTCTGTAATGGCCATTTCGCCGAGGAAGGCGGATAGGCCCAAGCCAAGAAGCGCAACGGCGACGACAGCCAGAGCAAGTTTGCCGCGCAGGGCCTCGATGAGCGCGAAGCGCGCAATCGTCCAGGTGCCGGGCAAGTGGTCGCGAAACGGATTCATATGCCATTCTACCGGTCGAGCCGATGCAGCGCGTGTCCGCAGGCCATAGCCCTCAGACCATGGCGTCTGCGATGGGCAACGCGCAAGCGGGGTATCCTTCAGGGATGACCGTGGAGGCATTGATGCCGGCACCGCCGGCAATGGACCCCTATCGCAATCGTGCGCTGGCGCTTGCGCTCGCGCTCCTGGTAGCGCCGGCCGTGTCGGGTGATGCTCTCTGGCGCTCCATGTTTTTCTTTGCCCACATCGGTGCTGTGCTGCTCTGGCAGCCGGTCGTGCCGCAGCGGCTGCGCCTGTCAGGATTGCACATTGCAATGGTCGCCGGGACGGGCGCTTTGCTGGCAGCGCTGTTGAGTGCATGGGTGCTACTGGCCTGGAGCGTGCTGCTTACCGGTCTCACGGCGGGGCAGATCACCATGCTGGCGCCGCGCGAGGAGCGCAGCTTTTATCTGGGCGCACTGGGACTCTTGGTGGTGGTCCTCTTTCTCCTGATCGTTCCGGATCTACTTCCGGCGCATTTGCAAATGGGCCTGCCGGGGCAAGTGGCGAACAACTGGATAGCCGGTACCCTGGGCTTTGCGTTGATTCCGCTGACCTTCCTGGCATGGCGCGCTGACCGCGCTGCGGCTGCCGGGAATCGCAGTTTGCCGAGGCCTGCCAACGCCGCCTATGACCTTGTCTACACTGCGTGGGTGGTGGGCCTTCTGTTGCTGGTGATTTTTTTTGGCATCGCCTTGATGGCTCTGACCAGGCTGGGCTACCTTGAGAGTATGGCGATCACACTGATTGGCGTAAGCGCGCTGCTGCTCGGGTTTTCGTGGGTCTCAGTGCGTTTTCAGGACGATGCAGACGGTCGCGCCGGCGCGGTGCTGCCGGCATTGCTGTCGCGTTATTTGCTGTCGTTTGGTCTGCCCTACGAGGTGTGGCTGGACCGCCTGACCGCTCTGCATCGCCAGGAAACCGATCCCGCACAATTTTTCGACGGCGCGATGCGCGCGCTTGGCACGCTGGCGATTGTGGCCGGCGCCGAGTGGCGCGGCGCTGGCATGGCCGGTCGCTTTGGCGCATCTACCGGAGGGGATGCAGTACGAGTGGCGATTCAGGAGCACGGCAGCGATGCGAGCCGCGAAATCGAAGTATTGCTACGGACGCGCGAAGTATTGTCGCCTGCGTTTCTCTGGCATTTTCGCCTGCTCATCGGGCTGGCAGCCGAATTTCACA
>JANLTL010000530.1:0-2953 GCA_031362905.1 Burkholderiales bacterium
CAACACCGGTCAGCGTGACTGCCACGCTGCGCGCCAGCAGCGAATACGCATACGACAGCAGCGCATTGACCGGATCAGTGGGCGGGCGGCGGGTGCGGCGTTCGAAGTCGAACGGCATGGTCTCGCCTTGCTCCGAGAGCATCTCGCGAAAATGCCTGAAATAGCGCGCAGCGGCGTTGCCTTCATGGCCCAGCAACTGCGGCAGGTCGCGCGCACGCTCGGCGGCATCAATGTCCTGCCGAAATTGGGACAACAATTCTTCACTGATCTCGCCGCGCTTCCAGTTGCGGCGTAACAGCGTGCGCTGGTTGCGGATTTTTGCGGCGACCAGGCCACGCGCCAGCGCAAGGCAGTGACGCTCATCAAAACTGGCGCGAAATTGCGCGGTGCGCAGTTCCACATTTTTGTGGCCCAGCCCGATGGTATGGCCGAGAAACCAGCCGCCATACGAGAGCCAGGTGACCGGAATGTTGCGCGCCATCAGTTCGTGCAGTGCTGGTGAGGTGAGATAGACGCCGCCTTGCAGCACCACCTGCGATACGTCGATCAGGCGCGCACTGGCCGCCTTGACGTCGTCCACTGAAACCTCAAGTGTCTCGCCCACCTTCGCGACCTTGGCGCCACGCGCCTGCACGTAGAGCGGCAACGCGGTGGCACCGCCCACCGCCAGCGGGCGCGGCGGCGTTTGCTGGGTGCGCAGGTAATGCACCTCATCGGGCAGGCAGATGGCGTTGAGCGAACAGCGTGGGCACTTGGGGCTGTTCTCCAGCGGCGGCGGAATCTGCCCGCCCTGCGCCACCAGGCGCAAGCCCGCAGCGGCGGCGCGCGCGGCGGCACGCAACTCGGCGTCAAACACCACGCGCACCCGCTCGCGCGAGGCGGCGAAATACAGCACGCCTTCGGGCGCCTCGTAGCCATGCTCTTCGAGCAACAATGCCTGCACACACAGCTGCACCCGCTCCGGCTCGTAAGCGCCGTGCGGAACATGCGGGCGTTTGCCACGCTTGTAGTCGACCGGCACGGCGCGCCGGCCCTCGAACTCGGCCAGATCAAGTTTGGCGATGATGCCGAGTGTGTCGGACGAGAGTTCAAGCGAGGTTACGTGGATGCGCTCGTCCACCACTGCATCGGCAGCGGGTGGCTTGCCGGACACCTTGTCAACACGTTTGTGCACGTGCCGGCCCTCGACGGTGTCGGTCGATTCGGCCCACTCGCCCTGCACCCATTCCAGATAGGCCAGGCGCGGGCAGTAGGTGTATTCGTTGATCATGCGCGCCGGCAGCAGCGGCGCGCCCGGCGGCAGAGGCGGAGCGTCGAGGGGGAGATCGGGTTGCAGTGCCGCAACCCCTGCCTGATCCAATGATGAAAGCTCGTTCATTGCCGTGCCGGGTGTGCAGATTGCTGGACGGACAAACCGGCACGGCTCGCAATATGGTCTACAATTGCGTACACATTTGATGACCGGAGTTGACTATGGACTATGTGACCGTGCGTGAATTGCGCGCTGAATCGGGCAAGATTTGGGAGCGCATCGGCGCCGGCGAGGAAATCGTCGTCACGCGCAACGGCAAGCCGTTCGCGTTGCTGCTGCACACCGAACCGAACGAGGTGGAGGAAGCCTTGCGGGTGCATCGCGCTGCGCGGTTTGGCGCGGTGCTTGACCACATTCAGGCCTACGCCAAAGCGAAGGGCCTGGATCGCATAACGGAAGAGGAGATCGAAGCCGAGATCGCCGCATCGCGCAAGGAACGCAGGGCCACCCGTGTCAACAAATCCAAACCATCCAAGCCGCGCCGTCGTTGACACCAACATTCTGGTGTCGGCGTTGCTCACACCAAGTGGCCCGCCTGGTGCCGTGGCGCAGGCGATTCGCCAAGGCGTGTTGCAACCGGTGGTGTGCGCAGAGATCATCGAAGAATATGCCGACGTGCTGCACCGGTCGCGGCTGAACCTGGAACCGCACAAAGTTGACGAATTGATCGCCCTGATCGAGGCACAGGCGCAATGGGTGCGTGTTCCGCAGTACCTGCCTGCCAAAAATCTACCGGACTCTGACGACTGGCCCTTCATTGCCGCTGCGTTGGCTGCGGGTTGTCCAGTGATCACGGGCAACATGCGGCATTTTCCGAAATCGATAGGGGTCGAGAGCATGACGGCGCGGGAGTGGGTGGAGCACGGCGGGTAGGTCTGCCAGCAAAAGCTTCCTGCGCGCTGCGGAGTGCGCGGGCGATTTTCAACATCGAGCGCGCTGTTTCACGCTTCGCGCACAGGGCCGAAGAGGCCAAGGCCGAAGTGGCAGGCGAATCCCAGAGCGATTGGGCCGCGCACGGGCTGCGCGAAGCGCAATTCGAGCAGGCGCCCGAGCGTGTCGGGCTGCGTGAGGCCACGCTTGCGGCGGAAGCGGTGGAAGTGCAGCGGGCGCAGATCGCGGCCGCCGTGTTGCACAGATGGCAATTCGCGGATGTCGATGATTTCAGGTAGCCCTGTGCCGCGACCGTGCCACTCGCGCCGTAGCTGATCAAGAATGGCCGCCGCGTTGACGTCTGGTGTACGCATCGCGGGCTTCTTGAGATGCCACGGGTGTAAATATGGCGTCACGCTTCGCCACACCATGCTTTCACCGGCGAGCGGTGCAATTCTGTCGAAGAGGGCCGCCGTACCGAATCCCTCCAACATCAGTCGTAACGGCTCGCCTTCGCCGCGCTTGATCTGTTGAAGTGCAGTCAGTACGCGCATCGCATCGGCGTCGAGTCCGCCGGGTACGTGTACAAGAACGTGTTCGATCTCACCGCGCTCGTTTGGATTGGACAGCCAGAAGGCATGCGCGTGGCGGTTGTGTTCTCCCAAGTCATGGCCGGAAAGCAGCGCGGGCAGCGCATCGGCGCCCAGCAGCCGCTTCGCGCGACCCATCGCAGCGGCGCGCAGGGCCTCACCAATGCGCAGGGCGTCTTCG
>JANLTL010000548.1:0-4789 GCA_031362905.1 Burkholderiales bacterium
GTGTTGATGTAGGCGGTATTGGCGCTGTAGGGAAGATAGGCGCCGTTGCGCCGCGCCTTGTCGATCAGCGCTTCGAGAATGAAGTGCGCACGTTGCGGACCTTCGCGCTGCATCACCGCTTCAAGCGACTCGACCCACTCCTGGGTCTCGAGCGGGTCAACATCTCCCGGCGCGGGGTTGGTCACCTGCGGAAAATTCAGTACAGCGGCCATGTTCAATTTCCTTCTGTCAAGAGTTCAAACGGTCATTCCGGATTTCATTCACGCGCGGTTTCCCGAAGCTTGCCCCAAATGTCGGCAAATGCCAATCAGAAACCATCGCATTTTTGCGCCGCAACGCACCAAGTCGGCAAACGAAGTCAGTTTCGCACCCCTTCCTTGCCTCAATGAGCCAGTTTGTTTTAAATACTTACTTAATAAATACTGAATTCTACACTGAATTCATGGATTTGCAAGTATCGAGGTAATCCAGGCGCTTCCCGGACGACGCCGCGGCAAATGCACTATAATCTCTCGCTTTCTGCATTCACTCACGCGCCGGGAAATATCCGCTCCGGTATCCATTTCGGCGCGCATAGCCAGACCCTCAGAAGCGCGAATCAAAGCGTCGCATGACGCCACGCGCTGAGCAATCATGCCCGCCAAACACTTTCTCCAATTCAAGGATTTGTCACGCAGCGAACACGAGTACTTGTTCGCGCGCGCCGGACACATCAAGGCGCAGTTCAAGGCGTTCAAAACCTATCACCCGCTGTTTGACCGCCATTTGGCGATGATTTTCGAGAAGAGTTCGACACGCACACGCCTCTCGTTCGAGGCAGGCATGCAACAACTGGGCGGCTCGGCGATTTACCTGAACACGCGCGACACCCAGCTGGGCCGCGGTGAACCGGTCGAAGACGCGGCGCAGGTGATCAGCCGCATGGTCGATATTGTGATGATCCGCACTTTCGAGCAGGACATCATCGAACGCTTTGCGGCGCACTCGCGCGTTCCCGTGATCAATGGCCTCACCAACGAGTATCACCCGTGCCAGGTGCTGGCCGACATCTACACCTATATCGAGCAACGCGGCTCGATTCAGGGCAGGACCGTTGCCTGGATCGGCGATTCGAACAATATGTGCAACACCTGGCTGCAGGCGGCCGAGGTGCTCGATTTCAATGTGCATGTGTCAACGCCGCCAGGCTATGAAATCGAACCTGAGCGTGCCGGCTTGTTTGGCAAGAACCATTTCGAGGAATTCACCGATCCGATGGAAGCGGCGCGTGGCGCGCATCTCGTCACCACCGATGTGTGGACCAGCATGGGGTTTGAGGCCGAAAACGAAGAACGCAAGAAGGCGTTTGCTGACTGGTGTGTGGATGGCGAAATGATGAAAGTGGCGCAATCCGATTCGTTGTTCATGCACTGCTTGCCCGCGCATCGCGGCGAAGAAGTCGAAGCCGAAGTGATTGACGGCCCGCATAGCGTGGTATGGGACGAAGCAGAGAACCGGCTGCACGTACAGAAGGCCCTGATGGAGTATCTGTTGTTGGGAAAAGTGGAAGCCTGAAGAGAACATGCAAGGACATTCAACAAAATGAGCAAAGCGAAGCGCAACGCTGCCGTTACTTCGGACAACAAGATCAACAAGGTGGTGCTGGCCTACTCCGGCGGCCTCGACACCTCGGTGATCCTCAAATGGCTGCAGGATACCTACCACTGCGAAGTGGTGACCTTCACCGCCGATATCGGCCAGGGCGAGGAAGTCGAGCCCGCGCGCGCCAAGGCGCTGAAGATGGGCATCAAGAAAGAAAACATCTTCATCGACGACCTCAAGGAAGAGTTCGTGCGCGACTTCGTGTTCCCGATGTTCCGCGCCAACACACTCTACGAAGGCGAATACCTGCTCGGCACCTCGATCGCGCGCCCGCTGATCGCCAAGCGCATGATCGACATCGCGCGCAAGGTCAAGGCCGATGCGATTTCGCACGGCGCCACCGGCAAGGGCAACGACCAGGTGCGCTTCGAACTCGGTGCCTATGCACTGATGCCAAACGTCAAGGTGATCGCACCCTGGCGCGAGTGGGATTTGCTGTCGCGCGACAAACTGCTCGCCTATGCCGACAAGCATGGCATTCCGGTTGATTTCAAAAAACGCAAAGGCGGCGGCGCGCCCTACTCAATGGACGCCAACCTGCTGCACATTTCTTACGAGGGCGGCATTCTCGAGGATCCGAATTTTTCGCCGGAAGATTCAATGTGGCGCATCACGGTCTCGCCCGAGAAAGCACCAAACAAACCGCAGGTGATCGAACTGACATTTGCTCATGGCGACATCGTTGCCATTGACGGCAAGAAAATGTCGCCCGCCAACATCCTGACCGCGCTCAATGCCATCGGCGGCAGGCACGGCATCGGCCGCCTCGACATGGTCGAGAACCGCTACGTCGGCATGAAGTCGCGCGGCTGTTACGAAACGCCCGGCGGCAGCATCATCTGGAAGGCGCATCGTGCGATTGAGTCCATCACGATGGACCGCGAAGTGCTGGCCCTCAAGGATGACCTGATGCCGCGCTATGCACGCCTGATCTACAACGGCTACTGGTTCAGCCCGGAGCGCAAACTCATGCAGGTGCTGATCGATGAATCGCAGAAAACCGTCAACGGCACCGTGCGTCTGAAACTCTACAAGGGCACGATGATGGTGGTGGGGCGCGAATCCAAGACCGATTCGCTGTTCGACATGAAGATATCAACTTTCGACGACGACGGCGGTGCCTACAACCAGGCCGACGCTGGAGGCTTCATCAAGCTCAATGCCTTGCGCATGCGCATTGCAGGCAACCTCGCAAAGACCCGCAAGAAGTAATCAGGCGGCGCGCCGATCAGTTATAGCCCGCGCAGCTCAGCCGAGCAGAGCGGCGATTCAGCCCTGGCAGGAGTCGACATGCCCTCTTTTGATATCGTCTGCGAAGCCAATATGGTCGAGGTAAAAAACGCCGTCGACCAGGCTAACAAGGAAATCACCAATCGATTTGATTTCAAGGGCACCGACGCCCGCTTCGAGCAGAAGGAGCGCGATCTCACCGCCTTTGCCGATTCCGATTTTCAGTTGAGCCAAATGCGTGATGTGCTCACCAACAAGATGACCAAGCGCAGTGTTGACGTGCGCTTCCTGGACATTGGCGACGTGGAGAAGATTGGCGGCGACAAGGTCAAGCAGGTCATCAAGGTGCGCAACGGGATTGAGCAGGAGCAGTCGAAAAAAATCGTGCGCCTGATCAAGGATGCCAAACTCAAGGTCACGTCTTCAATACAGGGCGAAGCGGTACGCGTCACCGGCACCAAGCGCGATGACCTGCAGGCGGCAATAGCGCTAGTGCGCAAGGACGTCACGGAGGTGCCGCTGGCGTTTCAGAATTTTCGCGACTGATTCCCGCGTAGCCGCGCCCAGTTGAGCCGGTCATGTTTTCATCGCGGTATTGCTTTTCACAGTGGCACTTCCTCTGGCAACCAGCCGGAAACCCATGGTGGTCAAGGCTGTTGGCCGCATGCCTCATAACACCCGCTTGCACCAACGGTTTCGGGGCAGAAGTCAACGTGGTCGGCCTGTTCCCCGGCAAGGCCCTGGTTTCGATTGACGGTGGTCCGCCGCGTACCTTGAGTGCCGGGCAGAAGACCCCCGAAGGCGTTACCTTGATCTCGGTCGCGTCCGACAGCGCAGCCTTCGAGATCGACGGCCAGCGCCGCTTGTTGCGCATCGGCCAGCCCTTTCGCAGCAGCGGCGGCACCGATGGCGAGACGATCGTACTGGCGCCCGACACACGCGGCTCTTACGTCACGGTTGGCGCAATCAATGGCAAGAGCGTGCGCTTCGTGGTCGATACCGGCGCCACCACCGTCGCGTTAGGCACGACTCTGGCGAGCCAGCTCGGCCTCGCCTACCGGCAAGGGCGCCCGGTCACAGTGAGTACCGCGAACGGCAACGTCGGCGCGTTTGTCATCCTGCTCGACAGCGTGCGTGTAGGCGGCATCACGCTCAATAATGTCGAGGCAGCGGTGAGCGACGGCATGAACGCCTGGGACGGCGTATTGCTCGGCATGAGCTTTATCGGGCGTTTGTCAATGCAGCGTGACGGGCAGGTCTTGCGGCTGTCGCGGCCAGCTTTACCATCAGCCTTACAACCCAAAGAAGCTGCCTCGGCGATAGCCGGCAAAATGGGCGCTGCGAGTGCGGGCAGCGCATCGAACGACAAGCGCGAACGCGTCACGCTTACCGAGACGCAGAATGGCATGTACGCCGTCAACGCAAAAATCAATGGCGTGGATCTGCCATTTCTGGTCGACACCGGCGCCACATCAGTCTCGATGGACGCTGCGCTTGCGCAGCAGGCCGGCATCCCGTTTCGCACCGGCACCGCGGGCTGGAGCAACACCGCTAATGGCCTGGTCAGAAGCTGGCGGGTGCGACTCGATTCGATCGCTGTCGGGCCGATCACGCTCTACGGCATTGACGCCACCGTGCGCGAAGGGCCAGGGACTGGCGGCATCGGCCTGCTCGGCATGACCTTTCTTAACCGCGTCGAGATGAAACGCGAGGGTGAAACCCTCACCTTGATCAAGCGGTTTTAGCGCGCCTCGCCGCGAGCCGTTTCAGGCGTGCCGCTTGTCGCGCTCAATCAGCGCGTCGGCCGAGTGAGTGTGGATTGATTCGAAGTTTTCGGCTTCGACCGTGTAGGCCACCACACGGTGGTCTGCATTCATTGCCGCTGCGACATCTCGCACCAGATCTTCTACTATCTTGG
>JANLTL010000591.1:0-9251 GCA_031362905.1 Burkholderiales bacterium
GTCGTGCCCCTGCGCATCGCGATCTGGGACGCGAAGCAGCGCTACCACGTCCCGCTGTATTTCTCCCCTTGGGGCTACATGACCTATCGCGGCAGCTGACCTGTACGCACCGACCAAACCGATTCCATCTTCCCAAGGAGCTTCCATCATGGACAACAGCAACCACTCGCGTCGCGACTTTCTTGCTGCCGGCATCGCCGTCGGCAGCGCCCTCGTCGCTTCTACCGACGCCCCCGCCCAGGCACCCGCCGGTGGCCGCGTCACGGCCCACATCCTCGACTTGTACAGCGGCACCCCCGCCAGCGGTCTCAAACTCGACTTTTACGCGTACAACGGCGCCACCCCCACGCTGCTCAAGTCAGCCGTAACCAACGCCGAAGGTCGTCCTCCCGAGGGGCCGCTGGTACAGCCGGCCGACATGAAAACCGGGCGCTACCGCATCGATGTGCACGTGGGTGACTATTACAAGAAGATTGGTGCCAAACTGCCGGGCGGTTACCACACCCGCTTGACCATGGAGTTCGATATTTACGACGCCAGGCAGCCGCACCATCTGCCGTTCCAGATCACGCCGTGGACGCAATCATCCTCGGTCTTGCCGGGCTGATAACGCCGGTTTTCCCCATCAACAAACAGCGCATCATCAGCCATCATTTTTTCAACAGGAGAGTTCAAGATGTCTTTCATCAAACGGTTTATCCCATTGGCGGCAGTGCTGGCGTTTGCGCCAGTGCTGTCAATCGCGCAGGACAAAGTGCGCCTCGCCGGCAACTTCGACCTGGTCCATTCGAGCAGTGTGACGATGGAAAAGGTCTTCAAACCCGAACTCGCGCGGCTCACCAAGAACCAGCTGCAGGTCGATCTGTTTCCCGCCATGCAATTGGGCGGCGCCAAAGAGAACGTCGATGCCGTGCGCGCCGGGTCCTTGTTGATGACCTATACCGGCGCAGCCTACATGTCGCGCATCGTGCCGGAACTCGAAGCGGTGAGCCTGCCGTTTCTCTTCTCTGGCCGCGAAGCCGCGTTCAAGGTAATGGACGGGGCGGTCGGCAAGCAGATCGACCAAAAGATGGCCGCGCAAAATTTTCTGGTGCTCGGCTGGATGGAACTGGGGTCGCGCCACATCACCAACAACAAGAAGCCGATCAAGACCATCGAGGACCTCAAGGGCCTGAAGATTCGCCTGCAGCCCAATGAAACCCATCTGGCTACCTTCCGCGCACTCGGGGCCAACGCCTTGGCGATGGATGCCAAAGAGTTGTATTCGGCGCTTGAGCAAAAGGTGCTCGACGGGCAGGAGAACCCCTACCAGATCATCCGCGCCGCGCGCTACATGGAAGTACAGAAATACCTCTCCAACAGTGGGCACTTTTTCGACTTCATCGTGATTCTTGCCAACAAGAAATCGTTCGAAGCCTTGAAGCCCGACTATCAAAAGGCGATCCGCGACGCCATGAACAGCGCCGTCAAGAGCCAGCGCGACAGCGCTGCCAAAGGTGATGCCGAAGCGCTCGAGGAACTCAAGAAGAAAATGGAATACACCGAAATCCCGCCGGCAGTGCGCGAAGCGATGCGCAAAGCCTCCGCAGGCGTGGTGGACGATGTGAAGAAGCGCGCCGGCGCAGCACTGGTCGATAGCGTTCTCGCCGAAGTGGCCAAGATGAAATAAGGCAGCAAACCGGGCCGGCGCCAGTCAGCGCCGGCCCGGTCAACGCGGGAGGAAACCCAATGTTCAAGACTCTGCTTGACGGTGTGGACCGGCTGGTCTGCTGGTTGATCATGCTTGCCATGGCGCTGATGGTCGCCGTGGTGTCGGTGCAGGTGCTCCTGCGCTACGGCTTCAATTCATCGATGGACTGGGCCGACGATATCGGCCGCCTGCTGTTCGTGATCTCGGTGTTCCTTGCGGTGCCGATCGCGGTGAAACAGAACGCGCATATCAGCATTGGCTTGTTGGTGGACCGCCTGCCGCCGGTGGCGCAGAACCGGCTGGCGCGCTTCGTCGCCCTGCTCTCGGCGGGCATGATGCTGGTGATTGGCTATTTCACCATCCGCGTCGCTGCCGGACAGTGGAGCGAGATGCTGCCGACCGTCGAGGTGACCATCGCCGTGTTCATGCTGCCGGTGGCGCTGGGCACCTTTCACAGCGCACTGCACTTGTTGCGCATTGTCTGGGTCGGCCCGCCTGCGCGTGCCGCGCTGGGCGCGGAATAGGTGAACAGATCATGAGCCTGGGCATCTTTATCGGTTTTCTGTTACTCGGCCTGCTTGGCATGCCGATCGCGTTTTCGCTGGGCTTCGCGGCGCTGGTCGCGCTGGCGCTTTCGCCGGATGGCTTCGCCATCATTCCGCAACGCATGATGCATGCGGTCAACTCCTTCCCGCTGATGTCGATTCCGTTTTTCATCCTTGCCGGCGAGTTGATGGTCAAGGCCGGCATCGTCGAGCGCTTGATCGAACTGGCCAACGCGGTCGTGGGCCGGGTGCGCGGCGGTCTGGCGCACGTCACAATGCTGTCGGGTGCGGGACTCGCGACCGTGTCGGGCGCGGCAGTGTCGGACGCCAGCGCGCTCTCGACCATCCTCGGGCCTTCACTCACCAAGGCCTACGACAAACCCTTCGCTTCGGCGATCGTGGCGGCGGCCGGCAATCTGGGGCCGATCATTCCGCCGAGTGGCGCGATGATCGTCTACGCCTTCATGGCCGGGCCGTCGGTATCGGTCGGCGGCATGTTCATGGCCGGCGTGATACCGGGCATCATGATTACCGTCGGCTTCATGCTGATCTGCACCTGGTATGTCGGCAAGCGCGGCTACCCGGCTACCGGTGAAGCGTTCAGCTGGCGCAATGTGTTCGCACAGCTCAAGCGCTCGTTCATCATCTTCATGATGCCCGTCGTGGTGATTGGCGGCATCGTCGGTGGCGCGTTCACCGCGACCGAGGGCTCGGCGATTGCGGTGGTGTATGCGCTTGTCGTCGGCTTTTTGATCACGCGCACCCTCAAAGTGGCCGACCTGCCCGACATCCTGCTGCGCTCTGCGATTACCACCGCAATGGTGGGCGCCCTGATCGCCTTTGCTTCCGTGGTCACCTATTTGTTGACAATTGATCTGCTGCCGCAACAGGTCGCCGCGCTGGTCAAAAGCATCACCACCAGCCCGCTCGGCTACATGGCGCTGGTGGCGGTGCTGCTGTTCTTCGTCGGCATGTTCCTTGAATCGAATGCGGCCTACATCATGCTGGTGCCGCTGCTGCATCCGATTGCCTTGCAATACGGGATCGACCCGCTCCACTTCGGCTTTTTGTTTGTGCTTAACCTGGTGATCGGCATGCTGACCCCACCGGTCGGCGTGGTGTTGTTTGTCGTGTGCGGCATCAACAAGATATCGATGCGCGACATCGTGGTGGCGCTGTGGCCCTTCATCACCCTGATGTACGCTGTCCTGGTGGCCTGCATGCTGTTTCCGCCGCTGGTGACGTGGTTGCCGCGCCTGCTCGGCTACGGCGCCTAGATCGGCCGAAGCAGACATGGACGCGATCCGCATCGGCATGATTCTGCCCTCGTCGAACACCGTCGTCGAACCGGTGGCCAGTGCGATGGTGGCCGACCTGTGCGCGGACTTGCCGGCACCTGCCAAACCGGTCAGCGTGCATTTCTCGCGTTTCGCCTTGACCGCCGTGCAGGTCGAAAACCCGGCTGCGGCCTACTACGATTCGGGCGCCCTGCTGGGCGCAGCAAAGCTGCTGGCCGATGCGCACTGTCAGGTGATCTGCTGGAACGGCAGCGCCGGCGGCCTGGTCGGGTTCGAGCGCGATCGCCAGTTGTGCCGTGAAATCACCGCGGCAACCGGCAGCACCGCCACCACCGCCAGCCTGGCCCTGCTCGAGCAGTTTCGCGCGGCCAAGGTGGTGCGCTTTTGCATGGTGACGCTCAACACGCCGGAAATGAACGCGACCATCAAGGCCCATTTCGCGGCCGAAGGCTTCGATTGTGTGGCGTCCACCGATCGCACCGACATTACCGACAATTTTGCCATGGCGCAGGTCACACCCGACGAGATTGCCACCGCCGCGCGCGAATGCGTGGCATCGTGTGGTGCGGCCAAACCGGACGCAGTGATTGTGTACGGCACCAATACCCGCGGCGCACCGGTGGCGCGCCAGCTTGAGCAAGCGCTCGGCATCCCGGTATTCGATTCGGTCGCCTGGGGCGTATTCGGCGCAATGCGCATGGCCGGCATTGACATCCACTCGCTCGCGCGGTGGGCACCACATTGAGCACACTCGCATTCCCACCCGTCAAACCTCCCTACCTGAAGGACATCACCATGAAGCGATTGACCCCTGTACTGACCGCCGCAGCCTTTGCCGTGGCATTGAGCACGCCACTGGCGCAAGCACAACAAACCGGCATGCGCGTGGCCGGCAATTTTTCCTCCAACGGCAAACACGTTGGCGTTGAAAAGGGTTTCTTCATCGCCCTGCCCAAGCTGTCGGGTATCGATTTCAACGTCAACTACAACACCATGGATGCAGTGAGCGTGCAGGCAGCCGACGCGCTGCGCCTGCTGCGCTCGGGTACCTTCGACGTGATGAGCGTTCAGATTGGCATGGCCTCACGCGACGATCCGTTTTTTGAAGGGATAGATTTGATCGGTGTGTCGACCAATATGGCCGATTTGAAAAAAGCCGTGGACGCCTACCGTGACGTGTTCGACAAGCGCCTGCAAATGCGCTTCAACGCCAAGGTCATGACGCTCTGGCCGTTCGGGCCGCAGGTGTTTTATTGCAATCAGGCGATCAAGACTCTGGATGACCTCAAGGGCCAAAAGGTGCGAAGCTTTACGCCGTCGATGGCGGCGCTGATCCAGAATCTCGGTGCGACACCGGTCACGTTGCAATTCTCCGAGGTCTACCCGGCGCTGCAACGCGGCGTCGCCAACTGCGGCGTGACCTCGCCCACCTCGGGTAACTCGGGCAAGTGGCCCGAAGTCACCAGCCATTTCCTGCCTCTGTCGGTGTCCGGTTCGGTCCAGGGGCATTTCATGAATCTGGACTACTGGAAGAAATTCAGCCCGGATCAACAGAAAAACGTCGCCTCGCAGTTCCGCAAGATGGAAGACGAGTTGTGGGGCATGGCGGTGCGTGCCAATGACGACGCAATCAACTGCAACGTCGGCAAGGAGCCATGCAAGGAGAACACCAAGTTCAGCATGACGATGGTGCAGGTCTCGCCGGCAGACGAGAAGCGCGTCAAGGATGCTGTCAGCAAAGTGGTGCTGCCGCTCTGGAAGACTACCTGTAACAAGGTGGACCCGAAGTGCTCCGAGACCTGGAATACGACCGTGGGCAAGGTACGCGGCTACAAAATTGATTGAGCACGCAATCTGCGAGCGAGCGCTCGATGCGCAAGCGCCTGGGGTGCCGCAGTGCGGCGCCAGCGCGCTTTGCGCGTAGTGAATGAGCCGGCAAGTCTGAACGACAAACAAGCCATGGGAGGCCGTCATGCCCGATAACCTGTTCTCACGCTGGCTCGGCAAAGGCACCGATGTGTTGGTGATCCTGTCGGGCTGGTGGCTGATCCTGTTTTCGCTGGCAAGCTGTTTCGAAATGGTGTCGCGCAAGCTGTTTCAGTTCAGCCTGCAGGGCATTGACGAAATCGGTGGCTACACGCTGGCGGTGACCAGCGCCATCGGCTTCTCCTACACCTTGATCACGCGCGGGCACACACGCATCGATTTTCTGATCTCCAAGATGCCGGTGCCGGCGCGCGCCGTGCTGAATTTTTTGGCGATGCTGACACTGGCCCTGCTCGGTGCCTTCGCCCTGTATCGCGGTTGGAACGTGCTGTCGGAATCGATCGAATTCCAAAGCACAGCAACGACGCCGCTGCAAACCCCGCTGTGGATTCCACAAGTGATCTGGCTTACCGGCTACGCCATGTTCGCAGTGATTTCGACCTATCTTGCCGCACATTGCGGATGGCTGTTGCTGCGCGGGCGCACCACCGAACTCAACCGGCTGTACGGACCGCAGACGCTTGAAGAAGAAATCGAGAGCGAAGCGGGCGACGTATTGAAGGATGTCCGTCAACCGGGAGCAGCAGCATGATCGGCGCCACTGAAATTGCGATTGGCTTCGCGCTGATGCTGGCGCTGATGTTCCTTGGCCTGCACGTCGCCACTGTGATGGCGGCAGTGGCGATGGCGGGCGCTGTGCTCTACCTGGGCAAACCCGCAGTGTTTGCGTTCGGCACCACACTGTGGGGTGCCACCGAAGACTACGTACTGCTGTCGATTCCGCTTTACATCCTGCTTGGTGAAATCCTGGTGCGCGGCGGCGCCACCGACAAGATGTATCGCTCGCTCGCCGATTGGCTCAACATGTTGCCGGGCGGGCTCCTGCATACCAACATCGGCGCATCGGCCCTGTTCTCTGCGGTGTCCGGCTCGTCGGTAGCCACTGCGGCGACCATCGCCACCATCGCCCTGCCGACCTTCAAGAACCGCAAGTACGATCAGCGCATGGTGCTCGGCTCGATTGCGGCCGGCGCCAGCCTCGGCAATCTGATCCCGCCCGGCATTGCGTTTCTGGTTTACGGTGCAATGACCAGCACCTCGGCCGGGCAGCTATACGCCGCGGGCGTGATTCCGGGACTGTTGATGACGGTGATCTTCATGCTCACCATCATCCTCATCAGTTGGTGGCGGCCTGACCTGACCGGAGCCGGCACGCCTGAGCCGGACAGCCCGCTGCGCGAAAAGCTCGGCCGCCTCAAGCACCTGCTGGCGCCCCTGTCAGTTTTCATGGTGGTAATGGTGAGCATCTACACAGGTTGGGCCACGGTGACCGAAAGCGCTGCGCTCGGTGTCGCCGCCACCCTGGTGGTGGCTGCACTGTACGGCAAGCTCTCGGTGGCAATGCTGCACGACTCTTTCCGCGCCACCATGCGCCTCACCGCCATGAGCATCTTCATTCTGGCGATGGCGTTTTATCTCAACTTCGTGCTCGGTCTGCTGGGCGTGACTCAAACGCTGGCCGGCCTGGTCAAGTCGCTCGATGTTTCTCCGATCCAGTTGTTGTGGGTACTTGCGATCATGTACCTGTTGCTCGGCGTTTTTTTTGAAACCCTGCCCATGCTTGTGGGCACCGTACCGATCGTGTTTCCCATCATCGTCGCGGCTGGCATCGACCCGGTCTTTTTCGGCGTGTTCATCGTGCTGATGTGTGAAATCTCGCTGATCAGCCCGCCGGTCGGCATGACGCTCTACGTGATCCAGGGCGTGCGTGGCGAAGGCACCATCAACGAAGTATTCCAGGGCACGATTCCGTTCTTCGTCTCGATGATCGTGATGACCGGCCTGCTGATCCACTTTCCGCAAATGGCACTCTGGTTGCCTCAGCTGGCATTTGCCAAGTGAACCCGGCCTGAGAGCCGCTGCTGGAGCGGATCCTGGCAGCCCATGCGCCAACAGTGGCTCCCAGAGCGGGTTCTGGCGTAGCGGCTAGCGGGTGGCAGCCGAAGTGACGGCATGAAGGAAAATCACCGCGGCGCACCTGGGCATGCCCCAGCAGTTCCTGGGTGGCGCCTCACCTCAAACAAAAACGAAACTGGAGACATCGTGGACACCACCGCTTCGGGCCTTGACGCCCTCTTCAACCCGGCGTCGGTCGCCGTGGTCGGCGCCACCAATGACGTCGGGCGCATTGGCGGCGTGCCGCTGGAGTTGATGATCCGGCGCGGCTATCAAGGCCGGCTACTCCCGATCAACCCCAAGTACGCCGAGGTGCAGGGCCTCAAGGCCTTTCCGACGCTGGCGGCAGTGGGCGCGCCAATTGACGTGGCGATCGTCGCAGTGCCGGCGCAGGTGGTGCCGCAGACGCTCGAAGACGCGATTGCCGCGGGGGTCAAGTCGCTGGTGCTGTTTTCGTCCGGGTTTGCCGAGGTCGATGACGCCGGCCGCGCGGCGCAGGAGAAACTGGCCGCAAGGGCGCGCGCCGCTGGTGTGCGCCTGCTCGGCCCCAACTGCCTGGGGGTGATGGCGTTCAAGGCGGGGGTCTATGCCACCTTCTCGCCGGCCCCGCGTGCGGGTGAGACCAAAACCGGCAACATCGCGATCGTCAGCCAGTCGGGCGCCTTCGGCGCCTTCGCCTACTCGCTGGCGCGCCTCAAGGGCCTGGGCATGTCCTACTGGATGACCACCGGCAACGAGGCCGACATCGAGTTTGCCGACTGTGTCGAGTGGCTGGCGCGCGATCCCTCCACTACCGTGATCCTGGGCTACATGGAAGGCTGCCGCGACGGCGCCAAACTCAAGCGCGCCCTCGCCTTGGCGCAGGCAATGGGCAAGAGCGTGGCCATCACCAAGGTTGGGCGCAGCGTGCTCGGCAGTGCGGCAGCGGCCTCGCATACGGCGGCGCTCACCGGTGAAGACGCGGTCTACGACGCACTGCTTCGCCAGTACGGCGTGTGGCGCGCGCGCACCGTCGAAGAACTGTTCACGGTCGGCTACGCGGCATCGACCTGCCCGCGGCCGGGGTCGTCGCGCATCGGCCTGCTCACGGTATCGGGCGGGGTCGGTGTGCTGATGGCCGACGATGCCGAAGATGCGGGGCTCGATGTCGCCGCAATGCCGGCAGCTGCGCAAGACGCGATTCGCGCGGTGATTCCGTTCGCCGGGCCGCGCAACCCGGTGGACATCACCGGGCAGTTTCAGAATCATCCGGAGTTGCTCGGCACCACGCTCGAGCGCATGCTCGGGCGCGGCAGCGACGACGGCCGCTACGACATGACGCTGTTTTTTCCAGCGGCCGGCCTGCTCGGTTCGCCAGAGCCGCGCTCACAATCGATGATTGCCACCTTGATCGCGGCGCACGCGCGCCACCCACAGGCGGCGCTGGCCCTGACCGGTTTGACCCGGCCAGAGCAGCGCGCCCAGTTGGAGGCGGGCGGCGTGCCGGTGTTCGACGAGCCCAGTGCGGCGGTACGTGCGTTTGGCGCACTAGCCCTTTTTGGCGCCAGCGCGCGACGCGCCGAGGCACAGCGAGTTGATGCACAACGTGCCCCGGCAGTGCCGGCAGCGGCCACTCCCCTGCCGACCCATGCGCTGACTGAATACGAAGCGCTGCAATTGCTGTCACGCGCCGGCCTGCCGGTGATGCCGTGCGCCCTGGCGGCGACGGCAGATGAAGCAGCGACTGCGGCGCAAACGCTGGGCTTTCCGGTGGTGGTGAAACTGTCCTCGCGCGAC
>JANLTL010000612.1:0-33287 GCA_031362905.1 Burkholderiales bacterium
GAGACCGCGCCGATCATCACCATCGGCGCGCTCACCTTCATCGCCTTCCTGCCGCCGATGCCGGGCACCGGGGAGCCGCCAGCCGGCCTGTTCGACTGGCTGTTCTCCCCCTTCACGGTGATGCCGATCCAGATGTTTAACTGGACTTCGCGCCCGGAAGAAGCGTTTCAGATCAATGCCGCCGCAGCGGGATTCGTGCTCGTGTTCATGACCCTGGCCATGAACGGGCTGGCGATCTGGCTGCGTTACCGCCTCCGCGAAAACATCAAGTGGTGAAACCAAAGGTAGAACTCCCCATGTCCGCACAAATCGAACCCATTTCAACCGCTGCCGCCGCTACCAGTGCCGCCACCGCCACTGAGGCCGCCGCTACTAAGACCGCCAACGGCGCAATCAAGGCCGATGTCCGCAACTTCAATTTCTTTTACGGCGATTTCCAGGCGATCAGGAATGTCAACATGAGCGTGCAGGAGCGCAAGGTTACCGCGCTGATCGGCCCTTCCGGCTGCGGCAAGTCGACCTTCCTGCGCAGTTTCAACCGCATGCACGATCTGTATCCGGGTAACCGCTATGAGGGCGAGATCGTGTTCCACCCGGACAACACCAACCTGCTGGCGGACGATGTCGACCCGATCGAGGTGCGCATGCGCGTCGGCATGGTGTTCCAGAAGCCGAACCCGTTTCCGAAGTCGATTTTCGAGAATGTCGCCTATGGCCTGCGGGTGCGCGGCGTCACCAACCAGTCGGTGCTGGAGGACAAGATCGAGGAAGCGCTGAACGGCGCGGCACTGTGGAAGGAAGCCCGCGACCGGCTGCACGAGCCGGCCTACAACCTCTCAGGCGGACAGCAGCAGCGCCTGTGCATCGCGCGTTGCCTCGCCACCGACCCCGAGATGATCCTGTTCGACGAGCCGACCTCGGCGCTCGATCCGATCGCCACCGGCGCCATCGAAGTACTGAACCATTCGCTCAAAGAGCGCGAGACGATCCTGATCGTGACACACAGCATGCAGCAGGCGGCGCGTGTGTCCGACTACACCGCCTACATGTACATCGGCGAAATGATCGAATACGGCAAGACCAACGACATCTTCTTCAAGCCCAAGGACAAACGCACCGAGGATTACATCACCGGCAAGTTTGGCTGATTTGAATCAGGTTCACCGACTACCGAAAGCACCCAGCATGGACAAGACGCATATCTCCTCCCAATTCGATGCCGACCTCGAAGCGATCCGCACCAGCATGCTGCAAATGGGCGGGCTGGTCGAAGCGCAGGTGCGCTCGGCCATCGCCGTCTACGACCAGTTCGACCGCGCCGAGGCGGACCGCATTCGCGCCACCGAAGCCCGCATCAACCAGCTCGAAATCGACCTCGACGATTTGTGCACCCACCTGATCGTCAAGCGCCAGCCGGCGGCCGGTGATCTGCGGCTGGTGATGGCGGTGGTCAAGACCATCACCGACCTGGAACGCATCGGTGACGAAGCCGACAAGATCGCGCGCTACGCGCAAGCGATGAACGAGCGCGGCCAGGTGCATTTGCCGGGTTTTTCCGATGTCCACACCGCCGCCGGCATCGCCGTCAACATGCTCAAGAACGCGCTTGACGCGTTCGCCCGGCTCGACGCGGCGGCGGCGGGTGAAATCGTGCTCGAAGACAAGCAGATCGACAACGAATTCCGCAGCGTGCTGCGCCAGCTCATCACCTTCATGATGGAAGACCCGCGCACGATTTCGACGGCACTCGATACGATCTGGATCGCCAAGGCGATCGAGCGCGTCGGCGATCATGCGCAGAACATCGCCGAGTATGTGATCTTCGCCGCCAAGGGTACCGACGTGCGGCACGCCTCGGAAGAATTGGTCGCCCAGGCGGTTGCAAGCTAAGGTGCCGGGCTAAAATTTCCGCATGGCGCTTGACACCACCATCCTTCTGGTCGAAGACGAACCGGCGATTCTCGAACTGCTGGAGTTCACCCTCGCGCCCAAAGGCTACAAGCTGCAGCGCGCGCTCGATGCCACCGAGGCGCGCGCGGCGATCCGCAATGCGCTGCCTGATTTGGTCATCCTCGACTGGATGATGCCGGGCGAATCCGGCGTGCAACTGGCGCGCGCCCTGCGAGCGGATGCGCGCACCAAGAGCCTGCCGATCATCATGCTCACCGCCCGGGCCGACGAGACCGACAAGGTCGGCGGCCTTGATGCCGGCGCCGACGACTACATCACCAAACCGTTTTCGCCGCGCGAGCTGGTGTCGCGCGTCAATGCCCTGCTGCGGCGGCGCGCACCCGAACACGCCGAAGAACCGATCACGTTCGGCCCGCTGCTGGTTGACCCGTCGCGCCACGAGGCGCGTGCGCACGGCCAGTTGCTCGACATCGGCGCGACCGAATTCAAGCTGCTGCGCTTTTTTGTGGCCCACCCGGAGCGCGTGTTCTCGCGCGCGCAACTGCTCGACCAAGTGTGGGGGGATCACACCTTCATCGAAGAGCGCACGGTGGATGTGCATATCCTGCGCCTGCGCAAGGCGCTGGCCGCGTCGAAGACCGAGGAATGCGTGCAGACCGTGCGTGGCGCCGGCTACCGGCTGGCGCAGGCCTGATCCGCTCACTCTGCCGTTGCGCCAGAAGCGCCGTTGGACGCTTCCGGCGGCATCCCGGATGCGGCGCGCCATAATGACGGTTCTGACCCGCTACCCGGTCCGCTTCGTGAACAGTTTCTGGCTTCCCGTATGGTTCCGTTTTGGCCTCGTGGCGTTCCTCGCGCTGATGGCCGGCGTTCTGCTGGGTGAACGCGGGGGCTACCTCACGGCCATCGCCGGCCTGGGCATCCTGATCGGCTTCCACCTCCACTATCTGCGACGCATCAACGATTGGCTGATTGACACGCGTGCGGACGGTACGCCGGTCGAGTTGCCGACCGGCTTCGGGGCGTGGGAATCGGTGTTCTTCGAATTGCGCCGGGCGCGCAAGCGCGATCAGCGCCGCAGCGGCGAGATCGAGGAAACGCTGGCGCGCTTCATGGAAGCATCGAGCGCCCTGCCCGATGGCATCATCATTCTCGATCTGGCGGACCGGATCGAATGGTGCAATCCGCCGGCCTGTGTGCATTTCGGTCTCGACCTCGAACGCGACCGCGGCTTTCTGGTCGCAAACCTGGTGCGCCAACCGGCCTTCACCGAGTATCTGGTGCGCGCGGATTTTCGCGAACCCCTCAGCCTCGCCGACCCGTCCGGCACGCTCGCGCTCACCGTGCAGTTCCTGCCGTTCCAGCGCACGCGCCGCATCATCCTGTCGCGCGACATCACCGCCCTGATGCGGGTCGAGGCGATGCGCCGCGACTTCATCGCCAATGTCTCGCACGAGTTGCGCACACCGCTCACCGTGGTGGGCGGCTTTCTGGAACAGATGGTCGAACAGCCGGACATCACGCCCGCGCAGCGCCTGCGCATCGATTCGCTGATGCTCGATCAGTCGCACCGCATGCAGCGCTTGATTGAAGACCTGATCACGCTCTCAAGGCTGGAGAGCCAGGGCACGCCATCGATGGAAGAAAGCATTTCCGCACGCATCCTGATGGGGCAATTGCTCGATGAGGCCGGCGCGCTGTCGAAAGGGCGCCATGTGATCGAGACCGCGATTGACGAAAGCCTCATCCTGGCAGGCGCGGCCGAAGAGTTACGCAGCGCGTTCAGCAACCTGATCTCCAACGCGGTGCGCTACACCCCCGCCGGCGGCAGCGTGCGGGTGGCGCTGGCGGCAACCGAAGGGGGTGCGGCATTCAGCGTCACCGATACCGGACCCGGCATCGCGACCGAGCACATTCCGCGCCTGACCGAACGTTTTTATCGAGTTGATAAATCGCGCTCGCGCGAAACCGGCGGCACCGGTCTCGGCCTCGCCATCGTCAAGCACATCCTGGCGCGCCACGGCGGCCGGCTCGACATCGACAGCACCGTCGGCAAGGGCAGCCGCTTCACGGCAGTGCTGCCGGCAGCGCGCGTACAGCACACTCCCCCACCCGGCTGAGAATGCCGGCCAGAATGCCGGCCAGCCGGAAAAGCGCTCCCACCAACGCATCTGGCATCCATATCGCCAGGGCCTTTGTGCACCAACGGTTTCGCGGCATGCACTTATGCGATTCGGCACATGAACTTGCGCCGATGGCACGGTGTCAGGTGAATTTTTCGCCGCGCAGTACACCGACATCGCTGGTGTAGAGCACTAGCGCATAGTGCTGCGAGTAATTTTCCATCACGGCGGCAGCCAGGCGCTGCGCGACCGCTTCTTCGCACAGCACCTTGAACTCAATCGAGCGCTCGCCTTCCCACTCACCGGCGCGCACACCGTGAGTGCCTCCACCTCGCACCTCATTGATGGTGTACCCGCCGATGCCCAGGCGCTGCACTTCATCCACCAGCCGGCGCTCAAGCGCCGCCTCGGCGATGACCGTGAGCAGTTTGCGGGCGTGCCATTCCATTTGCGTTCTCCTCAGCGCGAAAGCCACAACACATAGCTGTGATACACCGGAAACCCGACCAACAGGTTAAACGGGAAAGTCACACCCAGCACTATCGGCAATGACAGTCCCGGATTGGCCTCCGGCACCGCTACACGCATGGCCGCTGGTGCGGCGATGTACGAAGCACTGGCCGCCAGCACCGCCAACACGGTGGCACCGCCTTCCGACAAACCCAGCAGCACCCCAAGCGCCGCACCGATCAAGCCAAACACCAGGGGCGTGGCGATGCCAAACACGACGAGGAATGCACCGCTCGTGCGCAGCGCCCCCAGTTGGCGGCCAGTTACCAGACCCAGTTCAAGCATGAATAGTGTCAGCGCCCCCTTGAACAGGTCGAAGAACCACGGCGCCACCGGCTTCACGCCAGCCGGCCCCAGCACGGCACCAATTGCCAGGCCACCGAGCAGCAGAATCACACTTTTGCCGGTCATCACTTCGCGCAGCACACCGCCCCACTGCGCCGCGCCGCCCGACACGCCGCGCGCGAGCAGCACGCCGACGATGATGCCGGGCGCTTCGAGCAGGGCCACAAACAGGGGCAGATAGGCTTCGGCCGGAATGCCGCGCACCTCGATCCAGGTCATCGCCGCCGCAAACGTCACCACGCTCACCGAGCCGTAGTGGGCTGCAATCGACGCCGCATCGGCGCGCGCCAAGCGGCCAAGCGCACGCAGTGCGAGAAAAGCGAGCAAGGGCAGCACGCAACCGAGCGCAACCATCGCGGCGATCTGCGGCCCGAGTTGACTCAATGGGTAGCGCGCCAACTCGATGCCGCCCTTGAGCCCGAGCGCAAGCAACAGGTACACCGACAGCGCCTCGTAAATCGGCTCGGGCAGGCGCAGATCCGATTTGAGGAGACGCGCCGCCAAACCGAGCAAGAAGAACAGGATGACCGGGTCTAGCGTCATGCGGTGTAGTAACGGCTGGCTGGCAAGGGCAGCATCGTTTTGGCAGTGGTGTGGTGTAGTTCGTTTAGGCTTGTGCAGCTGCAGGCAACGGATCGCCCTGCGGCGCCGGCGCCGCCTGCTTGCCGTCATCAAACCACGGGTAAAGGGCAGGCAACACCACCAAGGTGAGCAGAGTACAGGTAATCAGGCCGCCGATCACCACAATCGCCAAAGGCCGCTGCACCTCAGACCCCGGCCCGGTCGAAAACAGGAATGGAATCAAGCCCAGCATGGCGACTGTAGCGGTCATCATGACCGGGCGAAAACGCACGCGTGCTCCTTCGATGACGGCGTCGCGCACACTCTTGCCTTCGTCGCGCAAGGTGCGAATGCACGACACCAGCACCACACCGTTGAGCACGGCAATCCCCCATAGCGCAATGAAGCCCACCGAGGCTGGTACCGACAAATACTCGCCGGCGATGAACAGCGCCACCACGCCACCGATCGACGCAAACGGCAACACGGTGATGATCAGCGTCGCGTAGCGCAGAGAGTTGAACAACAGGAACAACAAAAAGAAAATGGCTGCTACCGTCACCGGGACAATCAATTTGAGGTGTCCCAGCGCGCGTTCCATGTTTTGAAACTGCCCGCCCCATTCAAAGTAATAGCCATCGGGCAGCTTCACTTCGGCATCCACTTTTTGCTGCAGCTCGGCGACGAAGCTGCCGAGGTCGCGGCCCTTGACGTTGACACCGATCACGATACGGCGCTTGCCAAGCTCGCGCGAGATCTGCGCGGGGCCATCAATCACTTCAATTTTGGCGACGTCGTCCAGCCGCACTTGGGCACCACGCGGTGACGTCAGCAATATCTGCGAGATCGCGCTGATGTTGTTGCGGAACGCCTCGGGCAGGCGCACCACCGCAGCGAAGCGGCGTTCGCCCTCAAAAATGTCAGTGGCGCGCTTGCCGCCGACAGCAATGTCGATCACGTCATTCACATCAGCCACATTCAGACCCAGACGCGCAATCGCCTGGCGGTCGATCTCGATCTGCAAGTATTGCTGCCCGGTCACGCGCTCGATGCGGAAGTCCTGTGCGCCACGTATGCCCTGCGCCACGCCTGAAATGCGCGCTGCCAGCGTCTTCAATTGTTCCAGATCGTCACCGAACACCTTGACCGCAATGTCGGAGCGCACGCCGGTGACCATTTCATCGACACGGTCCGAAATCGGCTGCGCCATCTCGATCTGCACGCCCGGCAAGGTTTCGAGTTTGGCGCGCATCGCATCGGCAATGTCATCCTGGTTCCAGCCCTTGGGCCACTGGTCGCGCGGCTTGAGGCTCACGATCGGCGTCGATTCATTCTGGCTTTGCGGGTCGGCCGGGCTTTCACCACGTCCCACTCCGGAAATCGCCGACTTGACCCCCGGCACCTCCATCACCAGCTTCATCGCCTGGTTTTCCATGCGAATCGATTCGTCGAGCGAAATATTGGGCAGGCGATTGATGCCCGGCACCACCGAGCCTTCCTTCATCTCTGGGATAAACGCAGTCCCCAGAAACGGCACCAGCCCGAGCGCCAGTACAAAGGCCACCACCGCAGTGAGCACGGTGCTCTTCGGATTGGCGGTTGCCCAGCCGAGCAGGCGCATGTAGGGCTGCTTGATGGCCGCGATCAGGCGGGTGTCGTGATCACCATCGTGCGCGGGCGGCTTGAGCAGATAGGTAGACAGCACAGGGGTGAGCGTCAGCGACAGCAACAGCGAAATCGCCAGTGCAATCACGATCGTAAAGGCGAGCGGGCCGAACATTTTTCCCTCCATGCCCTGCAGCGTCATCAGGGGCAGGAACACCAGAATGATCACACCCACACCGAAAATCACCGGCGTCGCGACCTCGCCGACAGCACGCAGGATGATGCCATCGTTCGTCTCGCAGGCGCGTCGTGGGCGCCCCAACTGCGCATAGGCGTTTTCCACCACCACGACCGATCCATCGACCATCAGACCAATGGCAATCGCCAGCCCGCCCAGCGACATCAGGTTGGCCGAGATGCCAAGGCGATTCATCGCCATGAAGGTGAGCAGGGGCGTCAACACCAGCGTGGCCACCACAATCAGCGACGAGCGCACATCCCCCAAAAACAGGAACAACACAATCACCACAAACAGCACGCCTTCGAGCAGCACCTTGGTCACCGTCCACAACGCGGCGTCCACCAGTTCGGAGCGGTCGTAGTAAGGCACGATCTTGAGACCGCCCGGCAGCATGCCTTTGCGGTTGATCTCGTCCACGCGCTCCTTGACCTTGCCGACAATCGCCTTGGCGTTGCCACCGGCGAGCATCAGTACGATGCCGCCGACTGATTCGGTCACGCCATTTTTGACCAGCGCACCCTGACGCACGTCGCTGCCCAGAGTGACTTCCGCCACATCGCGCAGATACACCGGCACACCATCTTTTTCCTTGAGCACGATGACGCGCAAATCGTCGAGATTGCGCACCAGACCGATCCCGCGGATCAGGTATTGCTCGGCATACTGAGGCAGCACGCCGCCGCTGGCATTGGCGTTGTTTTGCCCCACCGCCTTGTAGACATCCGCAATCGACAGCTGATAGTGGCGCAGGCGGTCCGGATTGACCAGTATCTGGTACTGCTTGACGAAGCCGCCCTGCGAGTTGATCTCGGCAACGCCTGGAATGGAGCGCAGCAGCGGGCGCACCACCCAGTCTTGTGCGATGCGGCGTTCAGTCAGTTCTGCGGTTGTCAGGGTGCGGTTGCCATCATCGGCGCGCTCCAGTGTGTACTGAAACACTTCACCGAGGCCGGTGGACACCGGGCCGAGCACCGGCTGCATGCCCGGTTGCAGGCGCGAGCTGACATCGAGCATGCGCTCCATCACCAGCTGCCGCGCGAAGTAGACGTTGGTGACATCGGTGAACACGAGGGTGATGAGCGATAGCCCCGGCTTGTTCAGCGAGCGCATCTCGATGAGACCTGGCAGACCGGTCATCGCCACCTCGATCGGGACGGTGGCAAAACGCTCCACTTCTTCGGGCGAGCGGCCCGCCGCCTCGGTGGCGATTTGCACCTGGACGTTGGTGACGTCGGGAAAAGCGTCGACGGACAGCTTGCGCGCTGCATCGAGCCCAAACGCGAGGAGGATGACGGCGATCACCGCCACCACGATACGCTGCCGCAGGCAGGCGCTGACCAGGGATTCAATCATGCCGTCTGCTTAACCTTTCTTGTCCTGATTGCGCTTGAGGCGCTCGTTGTTGAGATGAAACGCGCCTTCGGTGACCACCCGTCCAGGCGGCAATTTGTCCAGCAATGCGCGCATGCCATTTTTTTCGGCACCGGCGTTGACGCGCGTGAGACGCATCAAACCTGGAGCCGTCTCGACAAAAATGTGATCCAGATTGTTTTCGCGCACCACCGCCGCCGCAGGCACCACCTGGCGCTGTGTCGCGCGGCCTTCGATCAGCATGGTGGTCAGCATGGCGGGCTTGAGAAGCTTGCCCGGGTTATCCAGATCCACGCCTACCCGCACCGTGCGGGTTTCCGGATTGACCACGTCGGCGATGTAGATGATCCTGCCGATGCGGCGCTCGTTGCCGAGCGCGGGGATCTCGATTTCCACCCGCTGGTCGCGGCGCACGGAACCCGCTTCCTGTTCCGGAATGTCGGCGGTGGCCCAGATCGACCGCAGGTCGGAGACGACAAACAGCACGTCAGATGGCTGCACCACCTGACCCTGCGCGATCTTGCGCTCGATGACGGTGCCTGCCTGGGTGGACGTGATCGGCGCAGAGAAAATCAGTTTGCCATTGGCTTCAAGCTCTGCAATCGCAGCGGCGCCGAGGCCAAGCACGCGCAGCTGATCAGCGGCCGCGCGCTTCTCGGCACGGGCCACCGTTTGTTCGCTCTGCCGGCGCTGCAACTCAGCTGTGCCGATCACGTCAGCCTTGAGCAGCAAGTCCGCACGCTCGACTGCGCGCGAGGTGAGTTGCTCGGCAGAGTGCGCCTTGAGAAAGGCCAGTTGCGCGCCGGTCAGCTCCTGACTGTTGATATCGGCCAGACGCTCACCCTGTCGCACGTCTTGCCCCAGCACCGCCTTGATGTCACTGATGCGCCCGGTCACGGGTGCACCGATACGCGCGGTCTTGTAGCTGTTGACTTCCAGCCGCCCGGCGATGCGCAGGGTATCGCCGACCTCGGCAACCCCGATCGGACCGGTCTTGACGAGTTCACCCAGATCCGCAGTGAGCCGCACCAATTGCGGATCAGCAGCCGGCGCGGCGCTGCCGGCCACAGCAGGGCTCGCCGCGCCGACATTGCCCACTGCGGCCGCTTTGGCCACCTGGGGTTTTCCGGGTTCACCGGGAGGTGTGGCCGGGGCGGGCGCGTCAACCCGTTCGCCGCAACCAGCGGCAGAGAGCACCAGCAGCAATACCCCCACGGCCAGCAAGAATCGTTCAATTACCATGCCTGTACTCCAGATTATTCAGCTACGCCCTGGAGGTCGCGGGCCGCGAGTCGCTCCAGGTCGGTTTTGGCCGCATATAACTCAAACCGCGCGGCAATCAGATCATTGCGGGTGAGACGAAATTGACGGCGCGCATCGAGATACTCGAGAATGCCTCGCTCGCCAAAGCGATAGGCTGCCTCGGCGATGTCGACAATCGAACGCGCCTGCTGCAGAATCCCGCCCTCGAGCGCACGCACGGTCGTCGATGCAGCCTGAAACTGCTGCCATGCGGCATCAAATGCCTGGGCCAACTCGAAGCGCCGGCTTTCCGCCTCGCTGCGATTGCGCAGCAACTGCGCACGCGCCTCTTCAATCGGGCCGCTGCGCCGGTCCCATAGCGGTATCGTCAACGCAATTCCGGCGCGTGTTGAGCGGGTGTCAGGATTGTTGTCCTGGCTCAGGCGCAGACTCACCGAAGGCAGCACCGATTGCCGCTCGACATCGACCTGCTGCTCGGCACGCAGCACCTCAGCAGCCGCACGCCGAACCTCCGGATTGGCACCGAGCGCCAGATCGCGCAGCGACTGGTAGTCGGCCTGCGGCAGGGATTTGTAAAAATCGCCATTGATCACGAAAGCGTCAGGCAATGGGCTGCCCACCGCGCCACGCAGGAAGGCGCGCGCCTGCGCAACGCCAGCCCGCGCCCGGTCAACCTCCTTGGCGGCGAGGGCCATTTCATTTTCGGCGCGCAACAAGTCGAAGCGCGCGCCTTCGCCGGTCCGCACCCGCACCACGATACGGTCGCGAATCTGCTGGGTCAGGGCCAGATCTTCCAGGGCTGCAGCCAACTCTTCCTGGCGCCGCAGCGTGCCAAAAAACTGCGTCTTGATCGCGGCGATCATATTGTTTTCGGCCGCCCTGACACCAATCTCGGCGCCGCGTGCACCGGCCTCGGCGGCGCCAGTGCGCGCCCTACGCAACGCCGGATTCTCCAGGCGTTGACTCCATTGCAATGCGCTGCCGGTGCCCGATGGCGCACCCGCCATCAGCGGGCGCACGGGTCCGCCGAGCAACTCTATTTCCGGATTGGGGTAGGCCCTGGAACTGGTAATGCCGGCACGCGCAGCAAGGGATTGCGCGCGAACCGCTTGCAACGCCTGATTGTCGCGGCGTGCAAGGGCGATCAGGTCATCAATCGAATACGCCGCGTTGCGCGACGCCTGTGCCAGCGCCGGCCCCGGCGCGGATGCCACCCCGCTGGCAGGTGCCGGAGTGACGCCGGGCTGCGCGAGAACTGGCTGAACGCTTGCCACCACCAACACTGCTGCGGCAAGGAAATGCAATCTGGGCATAGACTTTCTTTTCTGAAGTTGGACGTGCGCCACCCCACCCGCGCCGGCTGGCACGGGTGGGGTGGTTGGCGCGCCGTCGATACGATGGCGCGTGCACTAGAGGCATCACGGAGAGAGCTTTAGTCGATGGCAAGCGCCGCGATCAGTGCGCCAAAGCCGACCGGCACGCCAAAGCGAACAAACCAAGGGCTGCTGCCCGAGACGACCACCTCGACCGGCATTGGCGCACGCTCAAGCAAGCGCGCGGTGACAGAGTGGGTCAGAGCGCGCACCAGGCCGCTCTTGGGCGTCGTGCCCACCACGATGCGGTGCACGCCAAGCTCACCTGCCAACCCCAGCAATGCCTTGACGGTGTCGCGGCCTTTGATCACGTGTACCTGCGCCTGAAACCCTGCCAACTCAAGCATGCGCAACGCCGGGTTGAGTGCGGTGGCTCGCGCCGCACCAAAACGCGCTGCGGCGCCTGCCGGCAAATGGCGTGTAATGTAGCGGTGCATGCCCGGCACCACATGTGCAACGTGCACTCGCACCCGCGCACCCTGCGGCGTGGACGCAATGAAGCGTGACACCGCAGCGAGCGCGGCAGGCGAATCATTGATCGGAAGCAATACCGACGGCACAGTGCTCAGCGCCGTTTCGGTGTGGATGGAGGAGCCCACCGAGCGCGGCTCGTCGGACGCCGATGCACCAGCTACAACGGCAACTGCAGAAACTTCAGCAACGGACAGCGCAGGTACGTGGTTCATGACGGCGATCTCCTTAAGTGAAACCGCTGACGCGGATGCGCCGGCGGGCGTTGCAATTTCGGTAACGGGTAATGCGGTGGCCGCGAGCACGGTTGCTTCGCCTGCCTCAAGCGCGGGTGTGGTGCTCTTGCGCAGACTCATCGTGTAGCCGATCCCCAGCACGCCGGCAATCGCCAGCACCTGAGCCAGCCATGCATAGCCTGCAACCGGCTCGATGAATTCTTTCACCAGCGGCTCGCCGAGCATCATCTTGGCAGCCGTCCAGGCCAGCACTGCAGCACCGGCGTAGACGATGACGGGAAAGCGCTCAACCCATTTGAGAATCAGGGTGGAACCCCACACCACAATCGGAATGCTGATCAGGAGACCGAGTACCACCAGCAGGAAGCTGCCGTGCGCTGCGCCGGCCACGGCCAGCACATTGTCCAGGCCCATGACGGCGTCGGCTACCACGATGGTCTTCATCGCGGCCCAGAAGCTGTCTGCGGCACCGTGCTCGCCCTCGCCTGGCGCTGCTTGCGGGGCCAGGAGTTTGACCGCAATCCACAGCAGCAAGGCACCACCGAGAAGCAAAAGACCCGGGATCTTGAGCAACCAGACCACCACTACCGTCATCAAGGTGCGCACAAATATGGCACCGACGGTACCCCACATGATGGCGCGCTTTTGCAGGTGCGAAGGCAGACGCCGCGCAGCCAGGGCGATGACAATGGCGTTGTCACCGGCGAGCACGAGGTCAATCAGAATGATCGCGCCTAATGCATAGAGAAATTGCAATGACAAAATATCCACGAGAGACTCCTCCAGCCCAAGGTTGGCAACAAGACCCATGATCGGGCTGTGTGGCTGGAGGATGGGCAAGACCTCTAGCCGGCACAGCCGGTCATCAAGGTCTTGCTCGCAGCTGTTGGAAGGCTGCCGGCTGGCCCGGCGCCACACTGGGTGCGGCACGTATTGACGGGCATACCGAAGGACAATTTGCATTGTCCGTGTGAGCTACTCCCCTTGGCGCCACTACCCGGAGAACCGTGCGGCGGCGTGGAGCAATTAATAGATATTAATGCATCAACAACATAAAGTCAATATATTTATTAGATTAATTTCCATGGCCCGCCCAACTGCCTACCCAACTGCCTGCCCAACTGCCCGCCCAACTGCCCGCCCAATTGCCTGCCCACATTGCCGCCCAAGTGGCGATCAGCCCTTAATCGCGGCGTTTATCGGCGGCAGCGTTGGCCTTGGTGGCACCGGACTTGCCCGGCGCCTGCCCGGCGGCGTCCCGCGCCGACTGCGCCACCACATGGTCGTAGAAGGCCTCGGCCAGGGGCGAAAGACGCTTGCCGCGTGGATAGACCATCATCCACTCATCAGACAAGGGAAAACCGGCAACGTCGAGCACCGTCAGGCGATCCAGCGCAGGGTCTATGTCGAGGGCGAACCGGGACAACACGCTGATGCCCAAACCCGCCGCGACGACATGCTTGATCGCCTCGTTGCTGCCCAGTTCCATGCGAATGCCGGGCACGAAGCCGGCGCTTTCGAAAAACTGCTGCAGGCGCATGCGCGTGCCCGAACCGGGTTCGCGCGAGATGAAGCGCTCCCCCTTGAGGCTGGTCAGCGCAATATTGCGCCGCCCTGCGAGCGGATGCATGGCAGGCGCCACCACCAGCAAGGGGTTGGAGCGGAACGGCGTGCATTCCAAGTCAATGTCTGGCGGCGGCAGCGTCATGATGGTGAGGTCATCCGCATTGCGCCGCAGGCGCTGCACCAGGCCATCGTGATTGACGATGGTGAGGCCGACATCGATTTCCGGATAGGCCGCGCAAAACGGGCCGAGCAGATCGGGGGTGAAATACTTGGCCGTGGTGGCGCAGGCGACGGTGAGGCGACCGCTTTTGAGCCCGCGCAGATCTGCGATCGTCATCTCGAAGCGCGACCAGGTATGGAACAACTGGCGCGAACTGGCCAGCAGTTCGCGGCCCGCTTCGGTAAGGCTGATGGTCTTGCCGACCTGCTCAAACAGCGGCAGGCCAATTTCCTCGCTCAATTGGCGCACCTGCGCCGATACCGTCGGCTGCGAGAGCGACAACTCCTCGGCGGCGCGCGTAAAACTCAGGCGCCGGGCGACACACTCGAATACGGCCAACTGGTGAAAAGTGACTTTCATGGCGCCCCCCGCCGTTATTGAATATATTCATTTATTTTAATCTATGACAGTTTCACAATCAACCATGGACATGTGATTTGAACAATGCCGGCGGGCGGGCGTCGAATCAGCCGGAAAGCCCGGTCAACGCATCAAAGATCAATTTGCAACCGGTGCAAAACAAACCGATGCGCCCCACGCGATAGACGGTTTCAGTGGTGATCCGTCCTTGCAGCCAGATGCCGATACGGATCCCCACTGGCGCGAGCAAGCAAAGCACCAAGGCGGTAGACAGATTGGCCAGCGAGAATTGCCCCAGCGCCCAATAGGGCGGGACTTTGATGATGTTGAGAAACGCGAAGAACACCGCGTTGGTGGCGATCAGACGCTGCTTGTCCAGTTGCAGGGGCATCAGGTAGAGCAGCGCCGGTGCGGCGCCCACGTGGGCGACAAAGCTGGTGTAGCCAGCCCCCGCACCACACACCAGGGCCTTGCCGTGATGGATTTGTGCCGGCGCGCGCCTGGCGCCAATCTTGAGCCACACCATGAGCGGGAACGAGACCGCAATAATGCCCACTACCAGCCGCACATGATTGACATCGAGCTGGCCGAAGGTGACGGTGCCGAGCACGGTACCGGCGATGCCACCGGGCAACAGCGATAGCAACACCTTGCGATCGATCTTGCGAAAGAAGGCGTAGAGACCGATCAGGTCCATCACCAGCAGCACCGGCAGCATGATTGCCGCTGCCTGCTGTGGTGCGATGCGCAGGCACATCAGCGCCACCGCGAGCCCCCCGAAGGCGCCCGCGAAGCCGCCTTTGGAAATACCCGTCAGCAGGACGCCAATTGCCGCCAGCACATAGAACACCGGATCGGTAATCACTGCGGCGGCACCGTGCCACCTGGCGCCAGAACCACCCGCATGGTGCGATGGGGGATGCCCGCTTCCATGAATTCCACGCCTTCAATCACATAGCCATGGCGCGCATAGAACGGCGCCACGTAGCTTTGTGCGTGCAGCACGATGTTGTTGAATCCGTGCACCGGCGCCACGTTCATCAAGGCCTGCAGCAGCGCGCCGCCGAACCCGCGGCGCCGCGCCGATGCCAGTACCGCCATGCGGCCGATGTGGCCGGTGTGCGGCGCTGTGCTGTCAAACGCGGCCGGCAGCAGGCGCCCGGTGCCGACCGGCTGTTGACCTGCGCCGAATACCACTGCATGGATCGAGATGTCGTCCCACTCGTCCCATTCAAGTTCGACGGGAATTTGTTGTTCGATCACAAACACGGCGTGGCGTACCGCTCGCGCAGCAGGCTTGAGAGCATCCCAGCACCCCGTCACCAGGGAGAAGCCGGGCGTCATCAAAGGGAAAGAAACCGGGGTCAGGCCAGCCATCAGAGGGGAGAATGTCACGCGGAAATTATAATTGCTGCTCTGTTCGGGTTGCTCCATACACACTCCCCTCGTCTCTAGCCAAACATGATGAAACGCCACCCCACCATGCGTTGGTCCGTCAGCGAAGACGCGGCCAGCGGCGGCCCTGCCCTGTTCCTGATTGACCAGCGCATCCTGCCACGCGTGGTACGCGACGTATGCTGCATCTGTGCGCCTCACGGCGTGGGAGTAGATGCAGGACAACATTCCGGTCACCCTCATCGCCGACAATATAGCCGCGCCCTTCATGCGACTTGGCGAGGTCGATGCCATTGTGGTCGGATGCCACCGTGTCGCGGCCAACGGCGAAGTTGCCGGCAAGACCTGGGCGCCACCCGATGTGCGGGTGGCCAATCCGGCATTTGATGTCACCCCGGCGCGGCTGGTGACAGCCCTGATCACCGAAAAAGGCGTGGTGTACGCGCCAACCGGTGCCAGGCTTCGCGCGTTGATGCGGGATGCGTCATAGCATCTCCCTGTGCCGGCTTCTGCTCGCCATCCCGCTGATCGCTGCGCTTCCTCTCACAGCAGGCGCGGCGAGTTTCGACTGTGCCAAAGCACGCACCAAACTGAACCGCATGATCTGCGCCGACCCCGCGCTCTCGCTGCTCGACTCACAAGTGTGGGATGCCTTCGGCGCGCGCATAGCCGGCGCCAGCGTGGTGCGCTACGCCCATCTGCGCGAACGCCACAGCGCCTGGCGGCGTCAGCGCGGCTTGTTTGACCGCACCGTGGATGCCCTCAAGGAAGACTATCAGCGCCATCTAGCGTGGCTCAATCATCCTCTGCTCGAACTCGAAGGGCGCTACGAGCATGACGAGGATCTGGCGGTTCAGGTTGAGGTCGACATTGACGCCCCGGCGCATGTGTCAGTGCAAGGCCACGTCAGGACATCGGGTATGGTGCGCCATACGTTTGCCTGGGTAGCGGCGGCGCGCGGCGAGCCAGACAATCATGTCGTATCGGCTGGTAACGCTGCGCAGGCGCGTGCTGCCGTCGCGCTCCATGACGGCAACGTCTCATTCGCGCCCTCTTTCATCGGCGCGCCACCGGCGCCCGTACAGGGCTGCCAGGTCGAGATTGCGTTTGGGGAGGACGAATTGACGCTGATCACGCGCGGCGCGTGCGGCGCCGCTTTTGCCGGGAGTTACCGCAAGCGCGTTGCGACGACGGCGTGGGTTGGCCAGTAAGAATTGATAGCGCAATGCGCGCTCGCGTTAGCCGGCCGCGCGTCTGACCTTGTTTCTGCCTTTACGCACTACACGGTCGCCACCGGCGTCATCGGCGATCCCACCGCTCCCGGCAACCGTAGCGGCGGGCCGGTGAAAAAGCAGCGCGAGCGTTGGTGCGCATCAAGCCACTCAGCCAAGTCCTTGAGCCACAGGATCTCGGCAAGCGGCACGCCGAGCTTGAACAGGCAGTGCTGGTGCAGCGGCAGCCCCGGCCGGCGGCCGGGCGCGGGTGTGGCTGGAAGGTGCTCGACCGCATAGTTGTCGGCACACAGTGCGGCGATGCCGCTATCCGTGATCCATTGCAGCAATTTTTCGTCACGCCCCTCGAGGGCAGCACAGGCGTTGTCGAGGATGTCCATGTCGGGGTCCTTGTTCATGCCCATGACGAGATCGGTCCAGCCGGTGTAGAGGAGCAGTATGTCACCCTCCTCCACCACGATCTTGTCGGCATCGAATACGCGCATCAGGTCGTCGTAACCAATCCTTGAGCGTTTGTCGCCGAAGTGGCGGCGCAGATTAACCATCACGCCCCGGCCCTGAATGCCTTTGACGGCAAAGTTTTCGATGCCGAGCTGTTTGGCGCCGATGTGGTCGCCGCAATCATGATCCAACCCGCCGCGACTGAGGGAGTCATAGCGTGTCGGACCGCAAATTTCAATGTCAGCGCGATAGCCGTTGTAGTAGACCTTCTCTTCGACGCCATCGCCATCGGCATCGAACCAGGCACCGACGTGCGCGAATGAGTCCCACTGGGTCGAATATTGCAGGCAGATCAGCGCGGCATCGTCGCTGACGAGGTCGGTGTTCTGTGCATCAGCCCGTTCGATCGGGAAGCTGAACATCGGTTTTCCCTCGCGCAGCGTTGGCTTGAGCGTTGGCCCGAAGCGGCGCGGATTGATCTTGTTGCCACCCGGGTAATCGAGCGGAATCGACAGGCAAAACGATTCACCGGTCTGAATCTCCAGGGCGGCGCGACGCACCCGTTCGGGCGTGAGCAGATTGAGGCGGCCGAGCTGGTCGTCGGCGCCGAAGTCGCCCCAGTTCGAGCCGGGTGGGCGTTGTTGCCAGCGGGGGTTGCTCATGTGTGCATATCCTCGAAACGCATCGAAAAAGACGGGCTTGACATCAATGGCGCGGCCAGCTTGGGAGGGAGTGGGGGAACCAACGATCCGCCAACTGTCAAAGCGCACCCAGCGCGCTTTTGGATGAACAATTAAAAGGGGTCTGACCCCTTTATTCGCTTTATTTTGCCCCGTTTAGTCGCCTGACCTTTTTATTCCTTGCTCACTCATTCGTCGTTGTCGTCAAGACCGGGAAACAGCACGGACGTAAACCCGAATTTGCTCATGTCGCGAATCCGCATTGGATATAGCACGCCCCACAGGTGATCACACTCATGCTGCACCACGCGCGCGTGAAAGCCGTCGGCGTCACGCTCGATCACATCGCCGTGTTCGTCAAACCCGCTGTAGCGAATGCGCAGCGCACGCGGCACCAACCCGCGCATGCCTGGCACCGACAAACAGCCTTCCCAGCCGTCTTCGGTCTCGCCGCCCTGCGGCGTGATCACCGGGTTGATCAGCACGGTACGTGGTATCAGCGGCGCATCGGGGTAGCGCGGGTTGATGGCGTCAGCGCCGAAGACCACCACTTGCAGATTGACGCCAATCTGTGGCGCGGCAATGCCGGCGCCATTGGCAGCCTGCATGGTGTCGCGCAGGTCATCGAGAAGAGCATGCAATTCGGGGGTGCCGAAGCGCTCTACCTTCCTGGATGGTTCGAACAGGCTCACTTCGCCCATTTTGAGGATTGATCTGATCATGCATTGCCCTCCGTCAGGTCACCACGCGCCCGGCGTTATGCCGGTGCCACCGTGCGCTCAAGAATGCGCCGCACGCGCGACATGGCTTGCTTCATCACTTCGCCCAGATGCTCGACTGATATTTCCAGTGCGCTGTCGCCCTTGCCAGCCGAGTGGTTCACCACCACGGCAAGGCAGGCGTACTCGAGACCCAATTCGCGCGCAAGTGCCGCCTCCGGCATGCCGGTCATGCCGACCAGATCACAGCCATCGCGCTCCAGACGCGCAATCTCGGCAGCGCTCTCGAGCCGCGGCCCTTGCGTATTGCCGTAGACGCCGCCGTCGTGCACCGTATCGCCTGCCAGCTTGGCGGCGGCCAGCAGGCGCGCACGCAGGCTCTTGGCGTAAGGCCAGGTGAAATCGATATGCGTCACCGGCGCATCCGGCCCTTCGAAGTAGGTATGCTTGCGCCCATAGCTGTAGTCGATGATCTGGTCCGGTACCACCAGGGTGCCGGGACCGAAATAGTCACGGATGCCGCCGACGGAAGCGACCGCAATCACCTGGGTGATGGCGGCTTCCTTGAGGGCCCACAGATTGGCACGGTAGTTGATCTCGTGAGGCGGAATGGTATGTCCGTAGCCGTGGCGCGCGAGAAACACGATGTCATGGCCTGCCAGCGTGCCGAAGGTTAGCGCGCCGGACGGCTCACCATAGGGCGTGCGCATCACCTCGCGCCGGCTGACCGCCAATGTCGTCAGGTGGGTGAGGCCACTGCCACCGATAATTGCAATCATGTGCCCGCGTCCCTGTTTCTAAGTGCCCTGCACCGCGTAGATCGCAGGCAGGTTGCGCCACAGCCCTGCCACGTCCATGCCGTAGCCAAACACGTAGCGGTTTGGCACGGCCACACCCACAAAATCGGCGCGAATCGGCTTCGGCTTCTCGAGCAGCTTTTCGCAAAACACCGCGGACAGAAAGCGGGCGGCGCCAAGCGCGAGCACCCGCTCGCGGATCGCGTGCATGGTTTCACCCTCATCGAGGATGTCATCAAGCACGATCACGGTGCGGCCCCTGACGTTTTCCTTTGGCTCCACTTTCCAGGTGAGTGAGCCGCCGCTGGTCTTGCTCCCGTAGCGTGACACATGCAGGTAGTCAAACTCCAGCCCAAAATCGAGCAGCGGCAGCAATTGCCCGGCAAACACCACTGCGCCGCCCATCACGGCGAGCACCAGGGGAAACTCGCCCGCCGCCGCAAGTCTGATGTCGCGCGCGACGCGCGCGAGCGCCACGCGGCAATCGGCAGCGCTGACGATGCAATCGGCTTGCGCAAGAATGTCTGTGGGGAGTACGGCATCGCTCATTTGCGCAAACCCATCAGCCCGGCCAGATACTCTTCAAAGCCTTGCGCCACCTCGGGGTGCTTGCGCGCGTAATCGACCGTCGCCTTGAGATAGCCAAGTTTGGAGCCGCAGTCATAGCGCGTACCTTCAAAACGGTAGGCAAACACCGCCTCATGTGCGAGCAGGGCACTGATGCCGTCGGTCAATTGAATTTCACCGCCGGCACCGGGTTTAACCTGCTGCAGCAACGCAAAGATCTTCGGCGTCAAAATATAGCGGCCCACCACCGCCAGCGCCACCTCACCGGCGCTGGTTTGACGTAGCGGCGCCACCTCGGGCGCGGGCTTCTCGACAATTGCCGTCACCCTTTCGGTACGGGCATCGAGCAGCGTGCCGCTCACGACACCGTAGGAGCGCGTATTGGCCCTGGGCACGTCTTCCACGCCAAGCACGCTGCCGCCGCGCGTGTTGAACACATCCACCATCTGTTTCAGTGCCCCGGGCTGATGGTCGATCAGGTCGTCAGCAAGAATCACGGCGCAGGGTTCATCATCCACAATAGCCTTGGCGCACAACACGGCATGGCCAAGGCCCAAAGGCTCGGCCTGGCGGATGTAAATGCAGTTCACGTGTTTTGGCACCACACTCTGCACGATGCGCAGCAACTCGGTCTTGTTTTTGGCCGCGAGCTCCGACTCCAGTTCATAGGCCTTGTCGAAATGATCTTCGATGATGCGCTTGGTGCGCCCCGTCACAAAAATCATGTCGGTGAGGCCGGCGGCAATGGCTTCCTCGACCGCAAACTGGATCAGCGGCTTGTCGACAATCGGCAGCATTTCTTTTGGCGTGGCTTTGGTCGCGGGCAAGAAACGTGAACCCAGGCCGGCCACCGGAAATATCGCTTTGCGAATTATTTTCATGCGTCGTTCAACACTTTATGCAAGCCTGTTTCATCGACCACGGTGACGCCAAGCTCTTGCGCCTTGGCAAGCTTGCTGCCCGCCTCCGCGCCCGCCACCACGAAATCTGTTTTCTTCGAGACTGATCCGACGACCTTGGCTCCCCTGGCCTCGATCATTTCCTTGGCCGCTTCGCGCGACAGCGTAGGCAAGGTGCCGGTCAGCACGAAACTCTTGCCCGCCAGCGTGCTGGTGGCGAAAGCCTGTGGTGTCCCTTCTTCCCACGTCACCCCGGCCGCCCGCAACTGCTCGACCACCTCGCGATTATGCGGCTGTTGAAAGAATCGCGCGATGGATGCCGCCACCACCGGCCCGACATCAGGCACCAGCAGCAGTTGCGCCTCGGTCGCGTTCATGATCCCATCGAGTTGGCCGAAATGACGCGCCAGATCCTTGGCGGTCGACTCACCCACGAGGCGGATGCCGAGGCCAAACAGGAAACGCGGCAGCGTGGTGCGCCGCGCCTTGTCAATCGCTTCGACGACGTTTTGTGCGGACTTCTCGGCCATGCGTTCGAGCGCAGCGAGGCTGACCACGCCAAGCTTGAACAGATCGGCAGGCGTCTTGATGATGTCTGCATCCACCAATTGCTCAACCAGTTTGTCGCCGAGGCCTTCAATGTCAAGGGCACGGCGCTGCGCAAAATGCAGCACTGCCTGTTTGCGCTGGGCTGCACAAAACAGGCCGCCGGTGCAGCGTGCAATCGCTTCCCCCTCTTCGCGCACCACATCCGCGCCGCACACCGGACAGTGCAGCGGCATCACAAAGCGGTCTTGCGCGCGCCGCGCACCAGGCCGCGACACCATGACCACCTCGGGAATCACATCACCCGCACGCCGCACAAACACGGTGTCACCACGCCACACATCCTTGCGGCGCACTTCGTCTTCGTTGTGCAAAGTGGCATTGGTCACGGTGACGCCACCAACGAACACCGGTTTGAGGCGCGCCACTGGCGTAATGGCACCGGTGCGGCCTACCTGCACTTCGATGTCGATGACTTCGGTGAGTTCTTCTTGCGCAGGAAACTTGTGCGCGAGGGCAAAGCGCGGCGCCCGCGAGACATAGCCGAGCGTTTCCTGTTGGTCGAGGCGGTTGACCTTGTACACCACGCCGTCGATGTCATAGGGCAGGGCGCTGCGTCTGTCACCGATGGCGCGAAAGAAATCGAGTAGCCCAGCCGCGCCCTGCGCCACCACGCGCTCATCGCACACCGGCAAGCCCATGCTCGCGTACCAGTCGAGCAAGGCGGCGTGGGTGCCCGGAAGTTCGCCGCGTGACAGGCCTGAAAGCGTTGGTGGGAGCGCTTCTTCAGAGCCACCTCGCAAAGCCGTTGCTGCGCGCGATTGCTGGGCCACTGCCGCGTTGACGGGCGCTTCATACGCACCGATCCCGTAGGCAAAAAATCGTAGTGGCCGCTTCGCGGTGATGCGCGAGTCCAGCTGGCGCAAGGCCCCTGCTGCTGCGTTGCGCGGATTGACGTACTCCTTTTCGCCGGCTTCGCGCTGGCGCCGGTTCATGTTGGCAAAGCCGGCCTTGAACAGCAGCACCTCACCGCGCACTTCAAGCAGCTGCGGCGGCTGTGGGAGCGCGAGTGTGAGCGGGATCACGCGGATGGTGCGCACATTGGCGGTGACATCCTCGCCGGTCTCGCCATCACCGCGCGTCGCCGCTTGCACCAGCACGCCGTTCTCGTACGTAATGCTCATCGCCAGACCATCGAACTTGAGTTCCGCAGCGTATTCCACCGTGGCCACATCGAGTGCTTCGCGCACGCGCTTGTCAAAGGCCTCCACTTCCTCGGCATCAAACGCATTGCCGAGCGACAGCATCGATACGCGATGCCGCACCTGCGAAAACTCCGGTTTGGGCGCGCCGCCGACGCGTTGTGTCGGCGAATCGGGCGTCAGCAATTGCGGGTGTGCCGCCTCGATGGTTTGCAACTCGCGAAACAGGCGGTCGTATTCGGCGTCAGGCACCAAGGGCGCGTCCGCGATGTAATAAGCGCGATTGTGGGCCGCAATCTCCACGCGCAGCGCGCGCGCGCGCAGCGCTGCACTGGCTGCCGTCACCGCTGATTCGGCCAACATGTCACCATGACAGCACCGTGCACTCGCTCAGCGCATGTTCAGCTGAACATGCGCCGAGCGATCGTGCCGCCAGCCGGCATGGCCGCAGCGTCCATGCGCGCGTAGATCGTCGCCAGACTGGTCTGGATCGCTGCTATGCCCGCGTCGTTGAGCCCCTTGCCTTGATCATCCACCAGCTTGCCATCGATGCCTGCGGCAAAACGCTTGGCACACTGCGCCATCACGGCCAGGGCTGCTGCCTCACGTGGTACGCGCGGCACATCAAGGGAGAATGACACCGCCGTTGGTGCCGATTGCTTGATGCTGAGCACTTCCGCACCGCCGTCGTCGCGGCGCCGGAACACCCCATCGTCTTCACGGGCGAAGCCGTTGGCTTCGGCGAGGCCACGCAGTTTGGTGTCGGCAAACGGGACTGCGCTCACCACATTGATGCCGATCTGCACATCGACGCCGGCGCAGAATGCATCCAGTTCGACAGCGCGCGGAAGCGGGCTTGGCTCATCCGGCCATTCCACAATCGCACCGAGCGTTTCGCCCAGTTTTCCGACGTGCAGCTGGAAAATTTCGAGTTCGTCCGCGCGCAGGGGGCCTGCACGATCCGATATCTGCACACCGACCCGCACCTTCTCGTAAACCGCATCGCGGTTCAGCGCTTCCCAACTGGCAGCCCAGTCATGAAAACCATCCGCATCGACATTGCGACCGCGCGGAAACCGCTCAATCCCGGCCAATATCAGCGCACCCGGCAACGGGTCCGCGAGTTTGAGCACGGCAATAAAGTCGATGCGCGCGTCGAGAACCGGCGCCGGGAAACCGGCAGCCGGTGCAGCCGCCCTGCCCGCGCCGCTCCGCACGGGGTCGATCGGTTCATCCGCAGGTGGGTCAATCCAGACCGGTTCAACGCGCACATCCGTGCCGGCCCTGAGTGCAGAATTGGCGGCATCGGTAATAGCGTCTGATGCGCCAGCGTCAACACGCACTGCGGCACCGGCGCCGAGCAACACGTCCCGGTGTGATGCGCCAAAATGCTTGGCGCCATCGCGCCGCGCCTGTCTTTCCTGGAATTTGTTGAATGCAAGTACGCCCGCCACTGCGAGCACACCGAGTACCAGCAGGCCGAGTTGGAGATCACTCATGGCGGGTGGTCACGCAGCTTCCTTGAGCCGCACCGCTTCGTCCATGTCGACCGCGACGATGCGCGAGACGCCCGGCTCCTGCTGCGTCACGCCCACCAGTTGCTGCGCCATTTCCATGGTGATTTTGTTGTGGCTGATGAAGACAAATTGGGTTTCTTCCGACATCTTCTTGACCAGGCGGCAGAAGCGTTCGGTGTTGGGGTCATCCAGCGGTGCGTCAACCTCGTCGAGCAGGCAAAACGGCGCAGGATTGAGTTTGAACATCGCGAACACCAGCGAGATCGCGGTGAGCGCCTTTTCACCACCGGAAAGCAGGTGGATCGACGAATTCTTTTTGCCCGGCGGATGCGCCATCACCTGCACCCCGGCATCGAGAATTTCATCGCCGGTCATGATCAGTCTGGCTTCTCCGCCGCCGAACAAGGCCGGGAACAGTTCGGAGAAGTGGCCGTTGACGGCGTCGAAGGTTGCCCTGAGCAGCTCGCGCGTTTCGCGGTCAATCTTGCGGATTGCCTCTTCGAGCGTGGTAACGGCCTCGGTCAGGTCGGCGAATTGGGCATCGAGAAAGCCCTTGCGTTCGCGCGTGACCGTCAGCTCTTCGAGTGCGGCCAGATTGACAGCGCCGAGCGCTTCAATTTCCAGCGCGAGGCGTGAGATCTCACTGCCCAATGCAGAGCCGCGCACGCCCCCGAGCTTGGGTTGCAACAGCAGTTCATCTGCCTTCGCTTCCTGCAACTGTTGCGCAAACTGTTCCTGGGAGAGGCGCGCGGCCTGCTCTTTGAGACGCAGATCGCCCACGCGGTTGCGCAGCGGATCGAGCTTTTGTTCGGAAGTGAAGCACTGTTCATCCATGCCACGCAATTGCGTGGTCAGACCTTCGAGTTCGGTGCGAATGCGCGCCAGATGTTGCTCTCGCTCCAGGCGCAGATCGAGCGCTTCCTGCAAGCCATTCTTGACCACATCATCGTGCAGGGTTTCAAGCTCGGCACGTACTACGACGGCGTCTGCCGTAACCCGCTCAATTTGCCCGGCAACATTGCGCGCGCTGTTGGCCAGCTCCTCAATCTTGGCGCGCGCCTGGCGCGCGTGAAACTCGGCCTCCTGCGCTTCGCGTTCGGCTTGACGCACGGCTTCGCGCTCAGCTGTGAGCCGGGCTTCTGCCGTCTCGGCACTCACGCGCACGTCTTCGAGCCTCTGCTGCAGGGTGCCGACTGCTTCATCGAGGCGCGCAAAATTGGCTTCGGCTTCGATCAGGCGCGCGCGTTCTGCTTCCTCGTGCACCCCGATCTCGGCAAGTTGCTCTTCAATCCGCCCGGCCGTCGCGACAAAGCGCGCAAGCTGCTCTTCATCCTTGACCACGTCGAGCTGCATTTCGTGCAGGCGTTGGCGCGCCACCTGCGCCGCGGGACGCGCTTCGCCCAAACCGGCGTTGAGGCGCGTCAGGGCAGATTCAGTCCGGGCCGCCTGCGCACGCGCTTCGTCCAGATGCAGGTGTTTGGCCTTGATCTGCTTGCCCAGATTCTCGATTTCATTCTGACGCGCCAACAGCCCCGCCTGCTCGGAATCGGGCGCATAAAACGTGACTGTCTGCCGCCCAACCATGTGGCCGGCTTGTGTCACGAACACGCCGCGCGCGGGCAGGCTTGCGCGCTTGGAGAACGCTTCATCCACTCCCGCACACGCGTAGCGGCCCCCAAGCCACTCGGAAAAAAGGCCGCGCACATTGGCATCGTCAATACGCACGTGCGAAATCAGCGGAATCAGACCCGCTGCGGCAGGCTTGACATCTTCCACGGTTGAGAGCGTGACGAAAGCCAGCTTGGCCGGCGGTGCATCATTGAAGAAGGCCTTGACCCAGTCGAGGTCGCGAATTTCCAGCGAGGCCAGGCGTTCACGCAATACCGATTCGAGCGCCGTTTCCCAGCCCGGCTCGACATGCAGACGCTGCCACAGGCGCGGCAGGCCGGCCAGTTCATGCTTCTCCAGCCAGGGTTGCAGCTTGCCGCTTTTTTGAACCTGCTCCTGCAGACTCTTGAGCGCACTGATGCGGGCTTCCAACGCATGCGACTCGCGCGTCTGGGTTTGCAGATTGACGCTGCCGGCGTCGCGCTCGGTCGCAATCCGCGGCAGCGCGGCTTCGAGCGCGGCGAGCGCGCCTTCACTCGCCTTGAGTTCTTCTTCGCGACGCGTCAGCTCGTCGCGCTTGCGGCCGATTGACTCCTCATCAGGCCGGTTGAGCGCATTCTTTTCCTGCAGCAGGCGCTCCTTGCGCTGCGCGAGCGTCTCGAGCGTACGCTGGGCATTGCCCTGATGCACACCTTCGACCTGCAATTGCTGCTCAGCCAGCATCACTTCGGCGCGCGCGCCAGTGAGCTGGTCTTGCGCGGTGCGTGCAGCAGCCTCGGCTTCGGGCAGGCGCCCGGCGCGCTCGGCACTCTGCATTGTGGTTTCTTCGACGGCGGCGGCGGCCTGCTCGGCTTCGCGCTGCCACTGCGCCGTGTCGACCGCGTTTTGTGCGGCTTGCTGCTGCCACGCCTCTTCCTGCGCTGCCAGCTGCGTCAGCTGATTGGACAGGCGCGTGCGCGCGTCGATGATTGCCTTGATCTCGGTTTCAAGGCGCGTGACTTCAGAAGACGCGCTGTACAACTCACCTTGCGCGCCGTGCAGGCGGTCGCCGACGGCATAGTGTGCGGCGCGCATTTCTTCGAGGGTCTTTTCGAAGTTGCGCAACGCCGCGGTTTCGCTCTCCAGATCATTGGTGCAGCGTTCGATATCGCGCGCGAATTTTTCCTGCTCGGTGGCCGCTTCGTTGCGTTTGAGCATCCACTGCAAATGCTGCTTCTCGGTCTGCTCTGCTGTGAGGTCACGAAATTTTTGCGCGATCAGCGCCTGCTCTTCGAGCTTGGCGAGGTTGACATCGAGCTCGCCGCGAATGTCCAGCACCCTGGAGAGATTTTCGCGCGCGCTGGACAGACGGCTCTCGGTTTCCTTGCGGCGCTCCTTATATTTGGAAATGCCGGCCGCTTCTTCGAGAAAGATGCGCAAATCTTCGGGCTTGGCCTCTATCACGCGCGAAATCATGCCCTGCTCGATGATTGCGTAGGCCCGCGGGCCAAGCCCCGTGCCGAGGAAAATGTCCTGGATATCGCGCCGGCGCACCTGCTGATTGTTGATGAAGTAGGACGACTCGCCCTGGCGCGTGAGCACGCGCTTGACCGCGATGTCGCCGTACTGGCCCCATTGGGTATTGGCGGCTGCGCGGCCGTCCGAGTTGTCGAAAATCAGCTCAACGCTCGCGCGCGCCACCGGCTTGCGCTGGGCTGAGCCGTTGAAGATCACGTCCTGCATCGATTCGCCGCGTAGCGCCGAGGCCTTGGACTCGCCCAGCACCCAACGCACGGCGTCGATGATGTTGGATTTTCCGCAACCATTGGGACCAACGATGCCGACCAATTGACCCGGCACGCTGAGGCTGGTGGGGTCTACAAAAGACTTGAATCCCGCGAGTTTGATGGAGGTGAGACGCACTGTTGTTCCGGTAATGGTGACGGCGCCCGCTGACCGACATGGCGCGTCTGCGGATCGCTGGATTTAGCTCCCATAATACCATCCGCAAAACGCCCTTCCAGTCTTGACAAAGCGCGCGTCACCGCATCCAAAAAACCGCCCCTGGAGCCGCGCCGCAAGCCGACAAAGCAAGGTTGCAAGCGACCGGTTTTCGCAAGCGGCGCCACATCAAGTAGTAACATGCTGATATCGGAACGATGGCTGCGTACAATGTTGCCGACTCATTGATTGACGGGAGGCACCCCGATTGCGGCACTTCATGCGATTGCTGTTGCTGATCACCTTCGCCAGCTCGCTGATGGGCGGAGCGCAACTCGCACGCGCCGCGCGGGACACCTATTCCGAAGGCCTCAAGACGTATCGCGCCGGCCAATACGCACAAGCCTACCGCCAACTTCTGCCGCTGGCGCGCAAGCAGGATGCTCGTGCGATGTATCTGGTCGGCATCATGTACCAGACCGGACGCGGTGTGCCTCAGGACGACGCCACCGCAGCCAATTGGCATGAAGGCTCAGCCAAGCTGGGGAACGCTTCCGGGCAATATGCATTGGCGCGCATGGTGATCGAAGGGCGCGGCGTCGTCAAGAGCCGGGAAAGAGGGATTGCCCTGCTCAAATTGGCGGCAGCGCAAGGGCAACCGGACGCAACCGCTTTGCTGACGCGTCTTGGGCTGGGCTCCCAATCGCCCCGTGAGGCTGAGGCTGAGGCATCCGTAGCGGCGGTAGCGCCGGCACCTGGCATCACGGCAGCTTCCATTGCCTCTGCGCCCGCAGCCTCCGCGACGACCACCGCCGGCACACCCGCACCAACAGTATTCACGCCACTAGACCGCAACGCGGCATTGGCATCGGTGGGGGCGCTGCGCAGCCTTCTGCAGCGGCTCGCAGCTGCCGACGATGCCAATGCACGCAAAGGACTGCCCTTCATTACGCTCGACTTCGCGCGTCAGTATTGGCACGTCGAATCGGTAGGCGATGTGCCGCTGGCAAACGAATTTGCGCGCACCGCGCGCGAGTTTGCGGCAGCCCTGGTACCACTGGCTGGTGAAATGTCCGCCTCCCAGCAGCCGGAAGCCCAGGCTGTGGCGGGGCTGATGATTCGTCTGGCCGGCGCGCCCAATCCCGCCTTGCTCACCGGCTGTCCGGCCACCATCGCTGCTGCGCAGTCCGGTTTCCCCTTCGCCTGGTTTCAAGGCGCTCGCTGCATCGCCGAACGAGATGCCGGCCAGGCGGGTGACTGGATGCGCGCCGCTGCTGTCGCCGGGCACGCCGGTGCGCAGGAGTCGGTGGGACGCAGTTGTATCGAGGGAGCGGCAAAAAACTGGCCGTGCGCCATTGAGTGGCTCGGCCGCGCGGCACGAGCAGGCCGTACCAGTGCAATGCCAGCCATGGGCTGGACGCTGGCCAATCAGCCCGCCGCAGTTGAGGACGACTACCGACAGGCGATGAACTGGTATGAGCGTGCGGCCGGCGCGGGCGATGTATTTGCGATGAATAATTTGGCCGCACTTCTGGAGCGTGGCCCAGAGATACTGCGCAACGCGAGCAGCGCACGGCGCTGGTATGGCGCTGCCGCGCGCACCGGGTTCGCACCGGCGCAATACAATCTCGGCCGGCTGCTCGCGGCCGGGATTGGCGGCGCGGCGGATCGCGCCGAAGCCGCAGAATGGCTGCGCAAGGCTGCGGCTACCGGGGTGCCTGAAGCCAGTGCAGCGCTGGAGCAGCTCGACGAGCGCGGCACACAAAGTGCGGGGCCGGTGGAACCGCCAAACGCCAATCCTTGAGCGGCCCCGCCACGCCCGCTCTGGCTTGGCGTATGCGCCCGCCGGCACGTTAAGATGCGCCGCCGCATTGGCTGGCGTCACGGCAATGCTCACCGCGGGCGCAAGCGCTGCCACAACCCCTTTCATTTGGACCAGAGATCATGCCCCTCAAACCGACTACCCGCCCCAGCAAACAGCTCGATGTGTTTCCCAATCCTGCCGCGCATCGCGACTTCCATATCCACATTCAGATCCCGGAGTTCACGTGCCTGTGCCCACTGAGCGGTCAGCCTGATTTCGCCACCCTCACCCTCGACTACGTACCCGAGAAAAAATGCGTAGAACTCAAGAGCCTCAAACTCTACATGTGGAGTTACCGCGACGAAGGCGCATTTCACGAGAAGGTGACCAACCAGATTCTCGATGACGTGGTGCGCGCGATCAATCCGCGCTTCGCGCGCCTGACCGCCAAATGGTATGTACGTGGCGGCATCTTCACCAACGTGGTGGCGGAGCATCGCAAAAAGGGGTGGGTTGCGGCGCCCAAGGTGGAATTGGCGCACTTCGATACCGAAGCCGCGGTACGCGGCTGAACCAATTGGCCGCTTGGCAATGTCGTCCACGCCCTCTCGTTCGCCGGCCGGCACGCCCAAAGAGGTCGTGACCCTGCTCAACCACGAAGTCAATGTGGGCTCGAACCTGCTCGATCCAACCGAAACCGGGAGCACCCCATGAGCATCAAACTCGGCTACTTCACCATGCCGGTGCACCCGCCGTCGCGCAACCCCACCGACACGCTGCGCGAAGACCGCGAGATCATCATCCTCGCCGACCAACTGGGCTATCACGACGCTTTTGTCGGTGAGCATCTGACCGACCTGATCGAGAACATCACCAACAGCATGCTGTTCCTGGCGACTCTGATTCACTCGACCAAGACCATCAAGCTCGGCACCGGTACGACCAATCTCTCGCACGCGCATCCGGTGCTGGTGGCCACCCACGCCGCGATGTTTGACCGTCTTGCAGAAGGCCGCTTCATTCTAGGCATCAGTCCCGGCGCGCTGGCGTCCGACGCCGAAGCGCTCGGCATTCTCGGTGCAGACCGCAACAAGATGTTCGCCGAGTCGATCGACGTGATCCTCAAAATCTGGGAGAGCGACCCACCTTACGACATCGACCTGCCGGGTAACCGCTTCAAGGTCAGCAGCAAGCAGACCTTCGACACGCTGACCGCCACCGGCCAGATGTACAAGCCCTACCAATCACCGCGCCCGGAGATTGTCGGCACCGTTGTCGCGCCGCACTCAAAAGGGGTGATCGCAATGGGCGAGCGCGACTTCCATCCGCTCTCGGCCAACTTCCTCTACGACAAATGGCTGCCCTCGCACTGGGACAATTACGCGCAGGGCAAGGCCAACGCCGGCAAGGTGGCCAACCGCGCTGACTGGCGCGTGGCGCGCACCATGATGGTCGCGGATGACGACAAGGTGGCCAAGCGCTATGGCCGCGCGGATGCCAACAGTCCTTATCGGTTCTACTACCGCAATCTGCTCACCAAGCTGCGCCGCGGCAAGCGCGACGGCGTGTTCACCGACACTGGCGTACGCCCCGATGTCGAAACACCGCTTGAAGAAGTTCTTGACCGCCTGGTCATCGCCGGCGGCGTGAGCGAAGTGGTGGACGGCATTTTGAAACTGGTCGAACTCACCGGCGGCTTCGGCGAAATCGTCTACGCCGGCCTTGATTGGGCCGACCCGAAACTGGCGCGGCGCTCGATGGAACTGATGGCGACCGATGTGGTGCCGCAGGTTAACAAGGCGCTGGCGAAAAATAGCTGAAGCCCCCCCGCAAACCCTTGGTGCATGCGGTTGGTGGCGGCATGATGCCGGAAAGGATTGGTAGGAGCGGTTGACCGGGGACCGCAGCATCGCGGGTGTAGGGCCGACAGCGCCTAGCGTGCGTCAGCCGTTCGCGTGCAACACCTTGCCGCCCGCCTCGACCGGATTGGCGTGAATCAGAATCACCGCGAGGATGCACGGCTCGGTGCCGCGATTGATCCAGTTGTGAATGGTGCCCCCGTTGCACCATGACATCGCCCTGTTTGAGATGGACTTCGACGCCGATGTCGAGCTCCATGTCGATTTCGCCCGACATGACGATCAGGTAGTCGATCGAATCGGTGCGATGCATGCGCCGCTCCAGCCCCGGCGAAAAATGCAGGATGCGGAACACGCTGCCGTTGGGGATCATGGTGAACTTGCCCTCGCGCTTGCCGCCGTCGACATCGAGCGAATTGTTGGCCGGCAGGGTGTCGGTGGTCCACACATTGCACACCATGCCGCCCGGGCGGCCTTCGCGCCAGTGCTGGGCGATTTCGTCGATCTTGACGATGGCGTTGCCGTTGGCATCGTGACCGGTGACGACGCGCCTCAGTGACATGACCATGTTTGATCCCCCGTTGAAAACGACAGACTACAAAAAGTGCTGCGCACGCACGCACGCACGCACTCAGACTCGCACGCGCACGGCACAGTGGTTTATGCTCTGCACATTCGTCGTCCTCAAAGAGGAGTGTTGATGCCCTTCATCATTCATGCGCTTGCCGCCCTGCTGCTCGGGCTGACCGCCTCTGCCGCCCTGGCACAACCCTACCCCGCACGGCCGGTCAAGATCATTGTGCCGTTCGCAGCCGGCGGCGGCCCCGATGTCGAGACGCGGCGCATGGCGCCCAAGATCGGCGAGGCGCTCGGCGGCAATGTCGTGGTGGAGAACCGCGTCGGTGCGGCCGGCATCGTGGCCGCTGAAGTCGTGGCACAGGCCGCACCGGACGGTTACACCCTGCTTGCCGGCTCGCTCTCGCAACTGGTGCAAAAAGTCCTGCAGCCTGCCGCCAAGTTCGATCCGCACACGAGCTTTGCGCCCATCAGCCTGACCAGCACCACGACGGCCGTGCTGATTGTTCCCGTCGAGTCGCCGATCAAGTCGGCCAAGGAACTCGAAGCCGCGATCAGGGCCAAACCGGGCAGCTTCAACTATGGTTCAGGCGGTGTCGGCACCGCGGCCCATATTGCCGGCGCCACCTTCGCCAGCTTGCAGAAGCTCGATGCCATTCACATTCCCTACCGCGGCTCGGTTGAATTGATGCCGGCGCTGCTGGGTGGGCAAATCCAGTACGCGTTTCCGGTGGCGGGCACGGCGGTGCCGCACGTCAAATCGGGCAAGGCGCGTGCGCTGGCGGTCAATGGCGCCAAGCGTCTCGCGTCGCTGCCGGACATTCCGACCATGAAGGAACTGTTCGGCGACGATCTTTACGTCCAGGAATTCTGGGCCGGCCTGTGGGCTCCCGCCGGTACGCCAGCGCCGGTGATCGCGAAACTGTTCGCTGCGAACAAGCAGGCGCTGGCCGATGCCGGATTGCGCAGCCAATTGCAGGCCGGTGGCGCGGAAGTGGAGATATCGGCCTCGCCGGAAGAGTTTGCCCAATTCATGAAGGCCGAAGCGCTCAAGTGGGCCAAGCTGATCCAGATTTCCGGCGCGAAGGCGAATTGAACGCTGATCACGCTCGCGCAGCTTCACGCGGCTACGCCGACGGCGCGACAGACCCTTCACACCGACACCGCAGACATCGCAGGCCCAGGCAACCCACACCATGACCCACAACGCTCTTGACGGCATGCGCGTCATCGACCTCTCGCATGTGATCGCCGGGCCGACCGCCTCGCACTATCTGGCATTGCAAGGCGCCGAAGTGATCAAGGTGGAGCACCCGGCCAAGGGCGACATCCTGCGCGGCCGCGCAGCCGAGGCACTCGATGACGGCAT
>JANLTL010000652.1:0-6011 GCA_031362905.1 Burkholderiales bacterium
GCATTGCGCAACGAGTTGCACCCGCAGGGTTTCGAGCTGGTTACCGTCGGCCTTGATTTGCAAGGCGACGCCGGCTGCCGCGCATTCATCGAGGCGGCCAAACCCGAGCATCCGTCGCTGATCGATCGCCATCATGTGCTCGCTGATTTGTTTGGTGTGATCAACATCCCGAGCAGTGTATGGATCAACGAGGACGGCGTGATCGTGCGGCCTGCCGAAGCCGCACCAGCGCCACCGCAGCCCGACGGCAGGGCGTCGCGCTTTGCGCCACCCGCCGCGATGCCGCAACGTTTTGTCGACATCATGGGTGAAGCGGCGAAGATCAGAAAAGAGCCGGCGGCCTATCACGAGGCGCTGCGCGATTGGGTGGCGCATGGTGCGGCGAGCCGCTTCGCGCTGTCGCCCGCCGAGGTGGTCGAGCGCTCGCGTCCGCGCGACCACGCCAAAGCCCTCGGGCATGCCCATTTCGCTCTCGCGACGCAGCTTGAGATGGATGGCCATCACGCGGTGGCGATTGAACATTTCCGTGAAGCGCATCGTCTGGTGCCTGATAGCTGGACATTTCGCCGTCAGGCGTGGTCATTGGAGAAAGTGGGTGACGGCCCGCTCGCGCGTTTCTGGCAGGGTCCAAGCCCGGAGGCCCCCGGGGCATGGCCCTACGCAGGCGATTGGCTCAGTGATATCCGCTCCAGCGGTGCGGAAAACTACAGCGAACCTTGGCGGCCTTGAGTTGAGTGAGTTGAGTGACTCGTCAGCGACGGCTACCGGCCACGCCGCGCCCCCCGGCCCTTCCGGCTACCATGGCCTGGCACTTCATCTGCTGTGGCATCCGCGCACCGGATGGGCTGCGATTGCGGAGCGGCCACACACGGTGGGTGCGCTCATCGCGCACCTGATTTTTCCCGGCTCGCTCGTCTCCGCGCTGGCCGTCATGGCCGGCATCACCTGGTTCAATCGCGAATGGAGCGCGGACTTTGGCTATAGCGCGGCCGCGGGTCAAGCGCTGTCCATCGGCTCTGCGACGCTGATTCTTTCAGTGATTTATGCCCTGGTGTTGGCGGCGGTCTTCAGCGGCGTTGGCCGGATGTACAACTCGCGGGCCCGTTACCTGGCGGCACTGACGCTCGTGGCCTATGGCAGCTTGCCGGTGTGGGTCGCCGGGGCCTTCATGTTTCTAATGCCGGCCGCCATGCTGGGAATGCTGGCATTCGTCTACGCGTGCCTGCTGTACAGCCACGGCGCCCACACCTTGTTGGGCATTGACCAGAGCGAGTGCACCGAGTTTGCTGCCATCTCGTTGTTGCTGGCAGCCATTGCCATGACTTTTCTTGGCATGGTGGCATCCGCACTGCAAATCCTCTGACCCCAGGCGAAAGATCAATCCGCCTTTAGGCCGGCGCGCTTGATGATCACCGCCCACTTGGTCAGTTCGGCGCGGCGAAAACTGTCCAGCTCCGCTGCGGTGCCGCCAACGATCTCGGCACCCAAGCCTGCGAGACGTTCGCGTACGTCCGGCAATGCGAGCACCTTCACCACTTCACGCTGCAGGCGCTCGATGATCTCGGGCGCCGTGCCGGCGGGCGCGAACATGGCATTCCACTCATAAACCTCGTAACCGGGCAGCCCCGCCTCGGCGACTGTCGGCAGATTGGGCATCGCCGGCGAACGCGTGTGCCCGGTCACCGCAACCGCCTTGACCTTGCCCGACTTGATATGTGGAGAAGCGGAGGCAAGATTGCCGAAAAACATCGGCACCTGCCCGCTCATGACGTCAATGATCGCCGGCGCGCCGCCGCGATACGGAATATGCACCATGAACAAGCCTGCCTGCGCCTTGAACAACTCCGCAGCGAGATGCTGCGCGGAGCCGTTACCGCTCGACGCATAGCTGTACTGGCCGGGCTTGGACTTGATGTCGGCGATCAGCGTCTTGACGGTATCGAACTTGACCGCAGGATTGACCACCAGTACGTTGGGCACGCGCAGGATCAACGATACCGGCGCGAGGTCCTTGAGGGTATCGAAGGGCATCTTCGGCTGCAGTGCCGGATTGACGCTGTGTGACGATGCGTCGAGCAGGAAGGTGTAGCCATCAGGTGCAGCCTTGGCGGCTGCCTCGCCGCCAATCACGCCGCCGCTACCGGCGCGGTTCTCGACCAGGATCGATTGGCCGTGGGCTTCGGACATTTTCGGCGCGAGCAGCCGCGCAGTGATATCGATGCCGCCGCCGGCCGGGTAGGAGGCGATCAGGCGAATCGGTTTGGCCGGCCAGGCCTGGGCCAGCGCCACGGCAGGCGCGATGACACACAGCACCAGCAGCGCAAATAGTGCGGTCAATCTCGGAATCGATTTCGACATCATTACTCCTCTGAAAAGCGCTTGCACCAACGGTTTACGGGATGATGTCTTGAAGAACCGCTCCTACCAAGGTTCTTGGGGCAGGCCTTCCAGAAACAACGGGTGCCCGAACCCGCTCGTCACCCATTGGCGTCGCTGCCATCAGTCCGCGCCGAGCCGCAGCTTGCTGGGTTGGCGCTTCTCGATCGCCCATTTGAGCAAGGCAACGCAGCGATAGACGCCATGCGCGAATTTGCCGTAGGGCATGGTGAGAAACAGCGCCATCACCACGCCCAGGTGGATCGCGAGCAGGCTGGTCATCGCAGTCGTGTCGCGCCAGATCAGCAGGGCGAGACCGGTGAGGCTGGTGAAAAACAGCAGCCAGATGAGGCCGTGGTCCATGGCTTTTTGGGCGCGGTCACCATGATCGGGGTGGCGCCGGATATTGAGCACGAACAGACCTAGCGGCCCGATCAGGAGGCCAATGCCGCCGGCAACGCCGAGCAGCACGATCAGGCTGTCGGTGGCATAGGGCGCCTTGAGGCCGAACGCGTAGTGATACACGGTGGCGAGGCTGGTCGACGCAAAGCACAGCATGAAACCGTAAAACGTGAGGTGGTGAAAGCGGCGCCGCAACTGCGTGAAGCGGTCATCGGCTTCGTTGCAGCCTTCGCCATGGCCGCCGTCGAGGTACTTAAGCGTCAGTGTGTTCTGCACCGCTTCGAGCGTGGCAGCCGATGAGCCGGGGCCGGGTGACCAATCTTTCCAGAATTTGACAGCACCGACGCCCAGGGCTAACACCACCCAGGCCGAGACCGCGCCGAACATCGAGACCAGCAGGTTGTGCGGGAACACCGCGTAAAAATTGCCGCCGTTGGCTGGCCGCACCAGACCGCCCGATTGCGCCAGTGCGAGCAGCAGGAACAGCGCGAGGCCGCCGGCCAGCGACAGTGCGACATACGCGCCGGCGCGCCGGTACAAACCCCCGAAAGCGGCCGGCCAGGCAAACTCGCTGTAGGTATGCGCGCGCACTTCGGCCAAGGCGCGCGGCAGATTGACGGCAAACTCGTGCGGCGGTGCGTACTGGCAGGCGTGCAGGCAGGCGCCACAGTTATGGCACAGGTTGGCGAGGTAGTGCACATCGACGCGGCCAAAGTCGAGGCGCCGCGTCATCGCCGGAAAGACTGCGCAAAACCCTTCGCAATAACGGCAGGCGTTGCAGATCGAAAATTCGCGCGCGGCTTCGGCCTCGGCGGCCTGGATCAATTGGGCCAAGGCGCTGGTCGTCATGCGGCCACCGCCTCAGTTGCCCCGGCGGGCGCTTTGGCGTCGTTGCCGTGGGCCGCCTGTGCGGCATGCACACCGGCAATCCGCCCACTCGAGGTGCCGATGGTCATGCCGATACCGGCAAGGTAGCCCTTGCCCAGGATGTTGCCAGCCATCAGCTCGCCGGCGGCAAACAGGTTGGGGCTGGACTGTCCCTTGTATTGAACGCGCATCTGCGTATCGATCTTGACGCCAAGGTAGGTGAAGGTGATGCCGGGCCGCAAGGCGTAGCCATAGTACGGCGGCGTGTCGAGCGGCAAGGCCCAGTGGGTCTTGGGCGGCGTGAGCCCCTCGGTGTGGCAATCGTCGAGCACCGCGTGGTCGAAGGTGCCAACGCGGCACGCGGCGTTGTACTCACGCACCGTAGCTTCGAAGGTGGCGACGTCAACGCCAAGCTTGGCAGCGAGTTCACCGAGCGTATTGGCTTTCTCTCCGGGGAACACCGGCGGCATGAAGCGCCCCACCGCCTTGGCATCGATCACCGAATAGGCAATCTGCCCGGGTTGCAGCGCGGTAAGCCGGCCCCAGATGGCGTAGCGCTTGGGCCAAAAGTCTTCGCCTTCGTCGTAAAAGCGTTTCGCATGTTTGTTCACCACCAGGCCGAGCGAAACACAATCGAGGCGCGTGACGATGCCGCCATCGTATTTGGGCGCACGGGCGTCAATCGCGACGCAATGGCATTGGGTCGCGTCGCCGACTTCATCGGCGCCACCGTCGAGCAGCGCGCGCAACACCACCCCCTGGTTGAAGCGCGTACCGCGAATCAGGAAATTGTCAGCCGGCCATTCGCCGTCGGCATTCTGCCCCCAGGCTTCGCGCAGCCACGCGAGGTTGGACTCGAACCCGCCAGCCGCCGCCACGCAGGCGCGCGCCGCGATCCGCTCACCATTGACCACCACGGCCTGAAACACGCCGTCCTTGACTTCTACCGCCGTCACTGCGGCGTTGTAGCGGATCTCGATGCCAAGGTCTTCGGCGCTGCGGTAGTAGGCGTTGACCAGCGCCTTGCCGCCGCCCATGAAAAAAGCGTTGGTGCGTGACAGATGCAGTGTTCCCGTGAGCGATGCCTGAAAGCGCACCCCGTGCTGGCGCATCCAGGTCCGGCACATCGACGATTCGCGCAGCGCCAGGCGCGCCAGTGTTTCATCCGTCAGGCCACCGGTGACCTTGAGCAGGTCTTGCCAGTACTCTTCTTCGGGATAGGCTTCGGTGAGCACATCCTGCGGTGCATCGTGCATGCAGCGCAGGTTGCGCGTGTGCATGGTGTTGCCGCCGCGCCATTCACGCGGCGCGGCTTCGAGCAGGAGCACACTGGCGCCAGCCTCATGTGCCATCAAGGCCGCGCACAGGGCGGCGTTACCGCCGCCGATGACCACGACATCATGCATGTCAGGCGATTCAGTCAGCTTTGATGCCGGCAGACTTGACCACCACACTCCAGCGTCCCTGCTCTTTCTTGATGAAGTCAGCAAACTCCTGCGCGCTCGACCCCACCTCTTCGGTGCTGTCGCCGGCGAAGGCGGCCTGCGTTTCCTTCGACTTGGCAGCCTTGCCGGCTTCGTCAGCCAGGCGCTTGATGATGGCAGGCGGCATCTTCGCCGGGCCGATCAGGCCGTACCACTGCACCGTTTCGAACCCGGGGTAACCCTGCTCGGCCACGGTACCGACATCGGGCAACTCGGCCAGGCGTTTGGTGGTGCCGACCGCAAAAGCGCGCAGCTTGCCGGCCTTGACGTGCGGCATCAGGGGCGGCGTGCCGGCCGAACTGGCCTGCGTTTGCCCGCCGATCAGGTCGGTCAACTGCGGGCCGGTGCCTTTGTAGGGCACGTGCACGATGTCCATCTTGGTCTGCAGCTTCAAGTATTCAAATGCCAGGTGGCCGGCGCTGCCATTGCCGGCCGAGCCGTAGTACACCTTGCCGGGGTTGGCCTTGCAGTAGTCGATCATCTCCTTGAGGTTCTTGACCGGCACACTACTGTTGACGACGAAGATGCTAGGCACCTTGGCCAGCAGCGAGACCGGCGCGAAATCACGATTGGTGTCAAACGGTAGCTTGGCAAACATGTAGGGATTGACTGCCAGCGTGCCGATGTGGCCCATGATCAGGGTGTACCCGTCAGGCTCGGCCTTGGCGGCCGCTTCCATCGCGATGTTGCCGGCGCCGCCGGGGCGATTGTCGATGATGATTTCCTGCCCGAGCGCCTTGGACATGTAACCGGTGAACGCGCGCGCCACGATGGTCGAGCTGCCGCCCGGTGCAAACGGCACGATCAGGCGAATCGGCTTGCTTGGATACTTGTCCTGCGCCCCCACTTTGGCAGCGACGGGCATCAGGGCGGCAGTGGCAA
>JANLTL010000655.1:0-4462 GCA_031362905.1 Burkholderiales bacterium
CGAGTTTCGAAAGACCAATGACGCCACGCCGGTGGTGCTGATGGGCTACGCGAACCCGATCGAACGCATGGGTCTCGACACCTATGCAGCTGCCGCAAGGAGCGCGGGGGTGGACGGTGTCCTGGTGGTCGACTATCCACCCGAGGAGTGCGAAGACTTTGCGAAAGCCATGGCCGCCAACGCACTCGACCCGATTTTCCTGCTGGCGCCGACCTCGACTGATGCGCGCATCGATGCGGTGGCGCGTGCGGCTTCCGGCTATATTTATTACGTCTCGCTTAAGGGTGTGACCGGCGCCGCCACGCTCGATACCAGTGAAGTGGCACGCCGTATTCCGCTGATCAAGTCGAAGACGAATATTCCGATTGGTGTGGGCTTCGGGATTCGTGATGCCGCGACGGCCAAGGCAGTGGCAGCGGTAGCCGATGCGGTCGTGATCGGCAGCCGTATCATTCAGGAAATGGAAGCGTCCAAAGCGGGTGACGAAATTGAAAACGTCAAAAAATTCATGACTGGCGTCCGCAGCGCGATGGATGAAGTGGTTAACGTATGACGCGCACTACGCAGTCTGCGGCGGCGGATAGGGTGATGTGCAGCCGGTCCAAGCTGGCGGAAGCGTGCGCGTCGCACTGAGGAGACCGACATGAGCTGGATCGAAAAACTGCTGCCACCCAAGATCAACCGCGCCGGTGGCGGGCAGAAAAAAAGCGTCCCTGAAGGCCTCTGGGTTAAATGCCCCGCATGCGAAGCCACGCTGTATTCGACTGACTTGTCCAACAATGCGCAGGTGTGCCCCAAGTGCACCTACCACCTGCGTATCGGTGCGCGTGAGAGACTCGATTCGCTGCTTGACGCTGAAGGCCGCTTCGAAATTGGCTCCGAGGTCAGGCCGGTGGACAGCCTCAAGTTCAAAGATAGCCGCAAGTATCCGGACCGTCTCAAGGAAGCGATGGAAGCGACCGATGAGACCGATGCCATCGTCGTCATGCAAGGTGCCATTCTGACGTTGCCGGTGGTGGTGGCTGCGTTTGAGTTTGGCTTCATGGGCGGCTCGATGGGTTCGGTGGTGGGCGAGCGTTTTGTGCGCGGCGTCGAGACTGCAGTGGCGCAAAAGCTGCCCTTTGTGTGCATTACCGCCTCGGGTGGTGCGCGCATGCAGGAAGGCCTGCTGTCATTGATGCAGATGGCAAAAACCACAGCATCGCTGACGCGGCTCACGGCAAAAAGGCTGCCGTTCATTTCGATTCTCACTGACCCGACCATGGGCGGCGTGTCGGCAAGTTTCGCCTTCATGGGCGATGTCGTGATCGCCGAGCCCAAGGCCTTGATCGGGTTTGCCGGCCCGCGCGTGATCGAGCAGACTGTGCGCGAGAAGTTGCCTGAGGGCTTTCAGCGCGCCGAGTTCCTGCTGGAAAAGGGCGCTGTCGACATGATTGTGGATCGCCGCGAAATGCGCGCTACCGTTGCGCGCTTGCTTGCGCTGCTACAAGACCTGCCGGCCGATGCAGTCGTGCAGATGTGAGTCGTCGCCTGCGTACCGCACGGACGGGATAGCCGCCAGACACCATGCGCTCGACTCGCGCGACGGCCGCCGTAGCCCGCCTCAATCAGCGCTGTCCGCGGGACCACTACAGTGCCAGCCTGACCGGTAATGGCACCTTCATTCTGAGCCTAGACGCTGACGGTGGCAGAAAGCGTATGTGCAATCCTTTGCCGCTGGACGAGTTTGTGCTGTTCGTCAATGCCCAAGGGCCGCAAGTGGTGCGTCGCCAGACCAGCAGCGACATCGCATTCGAGAAACAGTTGGTCAAAAAACCGATCGATAAACGGGTGCCGTAACCCGGAGGTGTGGTGGCAGTGGGGCGGTCGGGACAGCCAGTGCATGGCGCCGCAGCCGGCGGGATACGGTCTCCGGAGATCAATTCCGCGAGAAGCCTTCGTCGAAAAGGATGTCACGGGCGATACCGTCAGGAGCCTTCAACACCAGCGATTTCGGGGGATCTCATGCCAACTTTGCGGCGAGTGCCGTCAGGCCGATCCGAGCCGCATCCGCTGCGCCTGGCCGGGCGCGGTAGCCACATATCGCAAGGGCCGTCACGTAACGTTGCACCAGCAGGGTCGTGCCAAGCACAGTGATTTCCGGCAGCGTGTGGGTAAGGCGCGCGAGGGCGCCTCCGATTTCCGTGCCGATCAGGACGCCCGACAGATAGGACGGCAAGGCGGTCGCCTCCAGTTGTGCGAACAGCCCGAGAGTGCGTGCCGAGAAAATGCGCTGGAGCAAGGATCCCGGATCGTCGAAGCCGTAGCGTACGCCGCGCGCAAAGGCCGCCTCGTCGTGCGGCGCCTCGAGCTGCATCAGGCGGCCCAGGATGGTGTGCTGCGTCAGCGCGGCATAGACCTCGCCGGTCATCCAGCTTGAAAAGCGCGTGATTCTGCCGTCGTCCAACCAGACCCATTTGCTGTGAGTGCCGGGCAGGATGGCCAGATGATTTCCCGTCGCCGGAAGTGCGCCGAATACCTGGGTCTCTTCACCACGCATCACATCGGCGACGCCTGGCACGTCAGACAAACCGGGACCGCCGCGTATTGCCGGCAGACCTGAAGCCGCGGCAACGCAGGAGACGCCGGGAACGATGTATAGCGTGCGGGCACCGGGAAGGTCGATGCTGACCATCGCATCAGCAATCGCGGCAGCATTGACCGGGCACGGGCAGTAGGGCGCTTCTTTCCAGCCTTGCTTGCTGCCGATCATGCCACTTGCGATCAAGCGGGCGTGCGGCGCCGCATCAAGCCAGTCGCCGCAGCACTGGCGCAGAGCGGCATGGAAGTCACCGTTCTGAACCTGCATGATGCCAAGCGCTGCTTCGCGTGTCCCGATCATGCTGCCATCTGCGGCGATGGCGTAGGCGCGTAGCGAAGTTGTGCCCCAGTCAAGGGCAATCAGGGCAGTGTTCAAGTGGTGCCTTCATCGGATGCTGCGATAAACGCCTCTACCTGCACGCGTGAGGGCAACGGGGCGACTGCACCGAACCCCGTCGTCGTGAGTGCGGCGGCGGCATTGGCATAGCGTGCTGCCGAGGTCAAATCATCGCCCGCGACGAGGCGTGCGAGCAGGGCGCCGTCAAAGCAGTCTCCTGCACCAGTGGCATCGACTGCATTGACCTGGTGGCCCGCGATGCGTGTGCGTGCCGCACTCGTGGCCGCAATGCAGCCATCGCGTCCAAGTTTGAGTACCACATTGCGCGCGCCACGGGCAAAGCACCAGTCCAGAATGGCGTCAGCCTCCTGCAGTTCCGCGATCTGCTGCATGTCTTCGAGACTGGGCAGCAAGTAGTCAGCCAGCGCGATGGACCGCGTGATCACCTCGCGTGCCTGCTCGATGGGCCACAAGCGCAAGCGCAAATTGGTGTCGTAGGCGACCATGACGCCGGCGCTGCGCGCGATGTCGATGGCGGCAAACACGGTTGCACATGCCGATGCAGAAATCGCCTGGCTGATGCCGGACACGTGCAGAAACTGCGCGCCGGCAATCAGTTCGCAGGACAGAAAATCCGGTGTCATGCGGCTTGCGGCGGAATCCTTGCGCAGATACGAAAACGTGTGGCCGCTGTTGCCGTCAGCCCCATGGTTGACGAAGTAAACGCCGGTGTGCGCAGAAGTATCGGCCTGAACCCCTTGTGTACCAACGCTCTCCGCCTGCCACAGGCCGAGCAGCATGCGCCCGAACGCGTCGTCGCCGACGCGGGTGAGGTAGGCGCCCGCGGCGCCCTGGCGCGCACACGCGATGATGGCGTTGGAGGTGTCGCCACCGAAGCCTTGCAGATAGTTGGGTTCACCCGGACGTGTCTGGTTGAACTCGATCATCGCCTCGCCGAGGGCGATGACGGCCAGCGGCACCGAGGCCGGCGCAGGGGCTGATGCGTCAGGCGGCATCAATGCGGGTGGCGTCATGGTGGGCAGCGTTACGACCGGAGGCGTCACTGCGCCGCGCGTCTGTGACTCAGCGGCTGATCAGCCGCAGTTCGTCGAGCAACAGGCGCGCTTCTTCAATGAGCTTGTTTTGGTCGCGTGCCTGCATCGCCGCTTTCGAAAAGAGCGCGCTGCCGATGCCGACGAAGGCTGCGCCGGCGTTGAACCACTCTTCCATATTGTCGCGGGTCACCACGCCGGTCGGACAAAAACGGGTGTCCGGAAATACCGCACGCACCGCCTTGAGAAATCCGGAACCTGCGGAGGAGCAAGGGAATATCTTGACGGCATCCGCTCCATCGCGCAGCGCCGCCGCAATCTCGGCGGGGGTGAGCGCGCCAGGCAAATACGCGGCCTTGCCCATGCGAACCACTTGCCCCAGTCCCGGTACTAGGCCTGGTGAGACGACATAGCCGGCACCCGCATCGAGCACGCGTTCGCAGTCTTGTTCATTCCACACCGTCCCCGCGCCGATCACCTGATGCTTCTCGGC
>JANLTL010000687.1:0-8430 GCA_031362905.1 Burkholderiales bacterium
CGCCACCGTGGTCGATGGCCAGCAGGAGCAGGAGAACCTGGCCCTGATGAACGGTGCGCGCGTGCTCGCACTGGACATCATCAAGGCGCAGGGGCAGAACACGATCGAGGTGGCAGACGGCGTCAAGGAAGCCGTGCTGGCGATGCGTCGCGAACTGCCGCCTGATGTGCAGTTGACGGTGATTCGCGATGCGTCGGCGCCGATCCGCACCGGCGTGGACAACGTGCGCCGCACCATGATCGAAGGCGCGCTGCTGACGATCCTGATCGTGTTCCTGTTCCTCAATTCGTGGCGCTCGACGGTGATCACCGGCCTGACCTTGCCGATTGCGATCATCGCGACGTTTTTCTTCATGGACATCGCCAACGTCACCATCAACATGATCAGCCTGATGGCGCTCTCGCTCGCGGTCGGCCTCCTGATCGACGATGCGATTGTGGTGCGCGAGAACATCGTGCGCCACGCGGCGATGGGCAAGGATCACAAGACGGCGGCGCTGGAAGGCACGCAGGAGATCGGCATCGCGGTGTTCGCCACCACGCTGTCGATCGTCGCGGTGTTTTTGCCGGTGGGCTTCATGGGCGGCATCATCGGGCGCTTTTTCTATTCGCTCGGCATCACCGTAGTGGCCTCGGTACTGGTGTCTATGTTCGTCTCGTTCACGCTCGACCCGATGCTCTCGTCCGTGTGGCCCGACCCGCCGCCCAAACCGGGGCCGAAAAACCTGTTCCAGAGGTTCATGGGCCTGTTCGAGTCGCTGGTAGACGGGCTGTCGGCGCTGTATCAATCCCTGCTTGGCTGGTCGCTCAGGCACCGCATCGTGACCCTGATCCTCGCCGCTGGCACCTTCTTTGGCAGTTTTGCGCTGGTGCCCCTGATCGGCACCGAGTTTGTGCCGCAGGCGGACTTCTCCGAGACCCAGGTGGCGTTCCAGACACCGGTCGGCTCCTCGCTCGAGCTGACCGAAGCCAAGGTACGTCAGGTCGATGCGGCGCTGCGCGAGTTGCCCGAAGTGCTTTACACCTATGCCACCGTCAATACCGGCAACACACTGGGAAAGAACTACGCGAGCGTCTACGTCAAGCTCAAACCGCGCAAGGAGCGCACCCGCTCGCAACATGTGATGACGCAACCCTTGCGCGAGCGCCTGGCGCAAATCGCGGGCATCACGGTTTCGCACGTCGGCGTGGTCAACCCGGTCGCGGGCAACAAGGTTTTGGTGGTGAGCATTCAAGGGCAGGACCTGGCCCAACTTGACCGGCTCTCGGCCGAAGCACAGAAGCGCCTGCGCAACATCCCGGGGCTGGTGGACCTCGATTCTTCGCAAAAACCGGACAAGCCGACCATCGGCGTCAACGTCAAACGCGAGCTCGCCTCCGACCTCGGTGTAGGTGTCGCGCAGATCGGTGCCGCGTTGCGCCCCCTGATTGCCGGTGAGGCAGTGAGCACCTGGAAGGCGCCCGACGGCGAGAACTACGATGTCTCGGTGCGCCTCGCGCCGAACGACCGCCAGACCACCGGCGACCTCGACCGCATCATGATCCAGAGCGCGCAACCCGGCCCCGACGGCGCACCCAAGCTGGTGGCGCTGCGCCAGGTGGCCAACTTCACCCCCACCGGTGGCGCTTCGCAAATCAACCGCAAAGACCTGACGCGCGAAGTCCAGCTCGATGCCAACGTGTTCGGGCGCTCGGCCGGCGAAGTGAGCGGCGATATCGTCAAGGCTTTGAGCGGCATGGAGTGGAAGCCCGGCTACCGCTTCGTGATGGGTGGCTCGACCAAGGACATGAAGGAGTCGTTTGGTTTCGCGGTGACGGCGATGGTGCTGGCAATCATCTTCATCTACATGATTCTCGCCTCGCAATTTGCCAGTTTCATGCAGCCACTGGCGATCATGTCCTCGTTGCCGCTCACCTTGATCGGCGTGTTTCTCGCGCTCCTCATGTTCCGCAGCACGCTCAATCTGTTTTCGGTGATCGGCGTCATCATGCTGATGGGCCTGGTGACCAAGAATGCGATTCTGCTGATCGACTTCGCCAACCATGCGCGCGCACGCGGCGTCGAGCGCTCCGCAGCGTTGCTCGAAGCCGCGCAGGTGCGCCTGCGCCCGATTTTGATGACCACACTGGCGATGATTTTCGGCATGCTGCCATTGGCATTGGCACTGACCGAAGGCTCTGAGCAACGCGCGCCGATGGGGCAGGCGGTGATCGGCGGCGTCATCACCTCGTCGATCCTGACCCTCGTCGTGGTGCCGGTGATGTATACCTTTCTCGACGATTTGACGGCATGGTTTCGCGGCAAGCCCGATGCTAAAATTTCCGCTTCGCATTGAACGATTTTTCTGTTCAATGCCTGATTGCCGCGCCACCCCTGCGTAATCGCCGCCAAGGATCCACCATGCACGCCACGCTCGACATCGATCAGGCACGCTTCAACATGATCGAACAACAGATTCGCACGTGGGATGTGCTTGATCAGGGCGTGCTGGACTTGCTTGAGGTAGTGCGCCGCGAAGACTTCGTGCCGCCCGCGCATCGCCTGCTCGCGTTCACCGACATGGAAATTCCCCTGGAAAAACGTGCCGGGAGTGATGCGCAGCAGGGCGTACGCATGTGGGCGCCCAAGCTCGAAGCGCGGGTACTGCAAGAAGTGCAGGCACGCAGTCACGATCGCGCGCTTGAGATCGGCACCGGCAGCGGCTATTTCGCGGCCCTGCTGGCACACCGCTGCCACTCCGTTTTATCGGTGGAACTCTCGCCTGAGCTCAAGGCGATGGCCGAACGCAACCTCAAGGCGGCCGGCATCTCAAACGTGCGCGTGCAACAGGGGGACGGTGCACGCGGCTATCGCAAAACGGGCAGCGAGCATTTCGACGTCATCGTGCTTGGCGGCTCTACCCCCGTTGCGCCCCAGGGCCTGCTGGACCAGTTGAGCCCCGGCGGGCGCCTGTTTGCCGTGATCGGGGATGCGCCGGCCATGACCGCGCGCCTCTTCACGCGCGCTGCGCATGGCACGCAAGACATTACGGCCGAAGACCTGTTCGAGACCGTGCTGACGCCACTGGTCAACGCGCCGCAACCGGCACGCTTCAGGTTTTGAAACACCTCGTCAACCCGCGCAGAAAGCTCGAGCATGCAACAACTGAGCGTCACTGACCTCGCGGCTTGGCTCGCCGACCCGGCGCGCGCCCGGCCCCTGCTGCTTGACGTGCGCGAAGCCTGGGAGGTGCAGACCGCTGCGCTGCCCGGCATCACGCATGTACCGATGAACGAAATACCGGCACGCGTCGATGAAATCGCCGCCGCCGCTGGTGACAACGCGGTGGTGGCGGTCTGCCATCACGGTGCGCGCAGCATGCAAGTGGCCCTGTTTCTGGAAAGCCGGGGGGTCGGCTCGCTGCACAACCTTGCCGGCGGCATGGACGCATGGTCGGCCCAGGTCGATCCAGGCGTGCCGCGCTATTGAGCGGCGCCGCTGCATCGGTGGCGCCTGGCGTGTTCCATTTACCGGGCAATTGTGGCAAAATGACCGCGGGTCAGTTAAATGATTTTCCTGATCCGACCCCTGTTTTCCTGCGATCCGCAGGTGTATGCAATTTGAGAGCCGTGTCATGACGATGTCTGCATTCCCTCCCGCCTTCCGCAGCTTGCCCGCAGCAGGTCTGCGACGCACCGCTATCGCGTCGGCCCTTGCCCTGGCGCTGATCAGCACGACTTCAGCGGTGCTTGCCAACGACCTGCTGTCGATCTACAAGGATGCTTTGGCCAATGACGCGGTCTATTCGTCGGCACGCTACAGCTTGCAGGCCGGGCAGGAGCGCTACCCGCAGGGCCTCGCGACGATTCTGCCGACGGTCAACGCGTCCATGAGCACGCAATTCAACGACGCCAACATCGCCTCGCGCGCCACCGGGGCGGTGCCGGTCAACCGCGGCTTCAACAACAACGGCTACAGCATTACGCTCTCGCAACCCCTGTTCCGCTGGCAGAACTGGCAGACCTACGAGCAGGGCAAGCTGCAGGTTGCGCAAGCCGAAGCGGTCTACGCCCAGGCCGGGCAAGACCTGATCGTGCGCACTGCCCAGGCCTACTTTGATGTGCTCGCTGCGGCTGATTCGCTCGCGGTGTCGATTGCCTCAAAGACGGCCATTTCGGAACAGCTCGCGCAGGCCAAGCGCAATTTCGAAGTTGGCACCGCCACCATCGTTGACACGCACGAAGCGCAATCGCGCTTTGACCTCGCCACTGCGCAAGAGATTTCAGCGCGCAATGATCTTGAAACCAAACGTACTGCCCTGCAACAGATCATCGGCAAACCGGTGGGTGATCTATTCACCCTGCGCAGCGACGTGCGACTGCCACCGCCGCAGCCGGCCGTCATCGACCGCTGGGTCGAAGCAGCCGAGGGCAACAATTACTCGGTGCGCGCGCAGGACTTCGGCATTGCGGTCGCCAAACGCACCACCGAAATTGGGCGCGCCGGCCATTACCCCACACTTGACCTGTCAGCCTCGCACAGCTTCTCGGCATCTTCTGCGAGCGCCTTGTCGCCGACCGGCACCGACAACAAGATCAATGCCATCGGCCTCACCCTGGCGATCCCGATCTACGCCGGCGGCGGCGTCAACTCGCGCGTTCGCGAGTCGCTCGCCAACGAAGACAAGGCGAAGGCCGACCTCGAAAACCTCAGGCGCACGGCCGCGCAGAACGCGCGCCAGTTTTTCCTCGCCGTCACCAATGGCTTGGCGCAAGTGCGTGCGTTTGAGGCCGCGCAAGTGTCGTCACAAAGCTCGCTGGACTCCAACAAACTCGGTTACGAAGTCGGGGTGCGCATCAACATCGACGTGCTGAACGCGCAGCAGCAGCTCTTCACCACCCGGCGCGACCTCTCCAAGGCGCGCTACGACACCATCGTCAACAGCTTCCGCCTCAAAGCAGCTGCGGGCAGCCTCAAGGAAGAAGATGTGGCGGGCATCAACGCGCTGTTGGCGCGTTGATCCAAACGACGCGCTGTTGGCGCGTTGATCCAAACGACGCGCTGTTGGCGCGTTGATCCAAACGACGCGCTCTTGGCGCGTTAATTCAAACCTCGCGCTGTTGGCACGTTGATCCAATCCTCGCGCCGGTCGCGATGATCGAGCCGGCGCCCGGTTGGCGCGCCGCTGTCAAGCCTCGAATGAGGAGCGCGCCCTAGCGCCGCACTTCGACTGCAGCCAGCAAGCCCGCAACCACCTTCATGGTGCGCGCAGTAGCGCCACGATGCGCGGCACAAAAAGTGCGGCCGGCATCGCCCATCGCACGGCGCGATGCCGCATCGCCCAACAAACCGGCCACCGCCCTCATCAATGCGTCTGCATCCGCGACCCGCTCGGCCGCGCCCGCCTCGACCGCCTGCGCCGCAGCGTCGGCAAAGTTGAAGGTGTGTGGCCCGTACAGCGCCGGCACGCCGAGCGCGCAGGCTTCAATCATGTTCTGGCCTCCCACCGGTACCAGACTGCCGCCGATGAAGGCACAGCTGGCCACTGCGTAGTAGGCCGGCATCTCGCCCATGCTGTCGCCCAGCAGCACGCTGCAGTCAATCGGCATCGCGAGTGCTGCACTGCGCCGCACGAATCGCACCTGCCGCTGTTGCAGCAAGGCGGCAACCTCCTCAAAGCGTTGTGGGTGACGCGGCACGATGACGGTGACGGCGCCATGCAGCGGCGCACGCGCCATTGCCTCAAGCAGCAACGCCTCCTCGCCTTCGCGCGTGCTGGCGGCCAGGAACACGGGCCGTGCTCCGGTCAGCGCGCGCAGCGCAGCGACAGTGGGCTCGGGCCCTGCCGTTCCGGCAGTGTCGAATTTGAGATTGCCGGTGATGCTCACCGTGCGCACGCCGAGCTGCTTGAGCCGCTCGGCATCGGTTGCGGTTTGCGCGCAGACATCAAACGCGGCGAACGCGGGCCGCAGCAGCGCAGCAGCACGCAGATAGCCACGCTCCGAGCGTGCGGACAGACGCGCATTGGCCAGCAGCAGGCGCACACCGCGCCCGCGCGCGCAGTGGGCGAGGTTGGGCCAGATCTCGGTCTCCATCACAATCCCCAGGACCGGTGCAAAGTGGTCAAGAAAGCGGCGCATCGCCCACGGAAAATCGTAGGGCAGCCAGGCCAGCTCTGCCAGCGCGCCGTATTCGCGCTGTGCTGCGGCACGCCCGGTTGCGGTCATGTGGGTAATCAACAATCGGTGCTGCGGATAGCGCTCGCGCAGTGCCAACACCAGCGGCCTCGCGGCGAGCGTCTCGCCTAGCGACACCGCATGCAGCCAGATCAGCGGTGCTGCAGCCGCAGCGGAACCGGACTCTGCCGCACCATCCGCCGGCGTGGCGGATCTTTGCTGCAGGTAGATGCCGAAGCGTTGCGCCCAAGCCTCGCGATAGCCCGGCTCGCGCCGCCCGCGCCACCACAGGCGCACCAGCACCAGCGGCAAGGCCAGATGCAGCAGCAGGTGGTAGCAAAGCCGGGCCACGCTGTTCATGGCTTTTGCGCTGGCGGACGGCCAGCGGCGGTGGCGCCGTCGACGGCATTCTGTACCGGTTGGTGCGCGGCGCCAGATGCGCTCGCAGGTGCCGCATCCGGCACCCCACCTTGCGCGGCCAACGATGGCGCCACACGCGCGAGTGCGGCGAGTACTTCCGCCACCGCAGGCGGTGCACCGATGGCGCCGCAATAGGCGGTCGGGCCCATGCCGGCCGGATGGGCATCAACCGGCTCGGAGTCGCAAAACACCCCCACCACCGGCGTGTTGAACGCGGCCGCAAGGTGGGTAAAGCCGGTATCCAGGCCAACCACCGCACGCGCCTGTGCGAGCAGCCCGGCGGCCGCGACAAAGTCCATCTGGGGCGCCACCTGTGCCCCCGGAACAGCGGCGGCAATGCGGTGCGCGCGCGCCTCTTCGTCGGCGCTGCCGAAGGGCAGCACGCTCATAACGCCGCGCGTCTCCAGCGCGCGCGCGACGCTGATCCAGGCGGCCTCGTTCCACAGTTTGGCGGCGCGCGCGGTCGAATGCAGCAGCACGCAATAGTCTCCCGCGGGTGCCCACGCGGGCGCGGGCGGCGCGGTCAGGCCATAGTCGATGGCAACGCCAGGCACGTAACTGTTGGCTGCGGCCATCAGCCCGCGATAGCGCGTGATCTTGTGTGCCGATGCAGGAAACCCAACGGACTGCGAATAGAACAAGCCGGCCAGCGGCTCGCGCGCGGTGTGCCAGTCGAACCCATGCACCGGGCCGCCCGCCAGGCGTGCCACCAGCACGCTCTTGAGCAGGCCCTGGGAGTCAATCACTGCGCCATATTCGGTGGCACGCAAGGCCGCGCGAAAGTCGCGAAACCCGGACCACGCGCCTGCGCCAAAGCGCCGCCAGCGCCGCAATGCAACCGGGATCACCCGCGCAACGCCAGGGTGCATGCGCGCAAGCTCAACGTACTGCTCCTCGACCACCCAATGCAACTCGGTGCCCGGCCGCGCCCGCAGCAGGTCGGTCACCGCCGGAAAGGTATGCACGATATCGCCGAGGGACGACATGCGCACCAGCAGTACAGGAAGCGCGGAGGGAGCCGGCATGGAATGTGGGAAGGAGGGCCGGAACGAGCGGAGTGGGAGGCGAGGCGGGAGGCGAAGCAGGAGGCGAAGCAGGAGGCGAAGCAGGAGCCAAAGCGAGAGCCGAAGCGGGTCGCACGGATGGCGCCGCGCCCAATGGCACCGCGCCGGCGTGGGCCCGGAGCACACCCTCTGCTGCAGCGCACCGCTCGGCGCCCATGGAGGCCGCGCTAAAATCGCCGCGTGAAAGCACAGGATTATAAGGAGTCATCACTCGCGCCCGCGCCGGCGGCGGCTCCGGCAGCGGCACCGGCACGCATCGCGCTATCTGCCGTGATCATCACCTTGAATGCAGCAACGCAACTAGATGCCTGTCTCGCCAGTCTGGCATTTGCGGACGAGATCGTGGTGGTCGATGCGGGATCCACTGACGCCAGCGTCGCCATCGCGCAGCGCCACGGCGCGCGCGTGATCGTGCAGGCGTGGCTGGGCTTCGGGCCACAAAAGCAATTTGCCGTCAGTCAGGCAGCGCACGACTGGGTGCTGTGCCTCGATGCCGATGAGCGGGTGACGCCGGCCTTGCACGCCAGCATCGCGCAAACCCTTGGTGGACAAGGCTCTTCAGACACACCCGCCTGGAGAATGGCGCGTGCCAACGTTTTTATGGGCCGCGTGCTGCGGCATGGTGAAGGTTACCCGGACTGGAACCTGCGACTGTTCGACCGCCGTCATGCACGCTGGAGCGACGATGCGGTGCACGAGAACGTCGCAGGTTCCAGTCCGGGTAACCTTCACCATGCCGCAGCACGCGGCCCATAAAAACGTTGGCACGCGCCATTCTCCAGGCGGGCGTG
>JANLTL010000688.1:0-2567 GCA_031362905.1 Burkholderiales bacterium
CTCAGCAACCGTCGAAGGATTGTCGTAATTGCGTTTGGAACCATCAGGCAAGGTCACTGCGATCATCGTTTGCTCCGTCAAAATAAAAAAGGCGTGACCCTTGAGTCACGCCTTCATCTTGCTTTCATGCAAAAGTGGCACACTCAATGTCTGGCAACTACTCCTGCGGTGCAAGTGGGCGGTGTCATAACGCTCGCTTCCGGTGTCAATAAAAAAGAGTGGGTAAATTTGCAAACATATAAAACTGGTTGGCGCGATTGGATTCGAACCAACGACCCCTACCATGTCAAGGTAGTGCTCTAACCAACTGAGCTACGCGCCAGAAAGTCGATTATTTTATCAGGGAAAGTCTGTGACCTCAAACACCAGCCATCAATCCAGAGTGAACCTGCCGGACATCACGCGGATGGTGGAAGTCGCCACGATCTCCCGGCGCAAGCTGTTGCAGGCCGGCCTGGGGCTGGCCGGGCTGCCCGTCTCTGGTGCCACCGTTCACGCGCAATCGGGCAGCTTGCTCGGTTTTACCGCGCTCGCGCCATCACTTGCAGACGAACTGCGCGTACCGCCAGGCTATGTGGCGCACGTGCTGTTGCGCTGGGGCGATCCAGTCGGGCACACGTCCGGCTCACCACTGTTCAAGCCGGATGCGTCCAACAGCGCAGCTGAGCAAGCCTTGCAGGCGGGCATGCACCACGACGGCATGAGTTACTTTCCCCTGGCACAAAGCGCGGGCAGCGCCGATGCCGCAGGCGCAAGCGATCACGGCCTGCTGGTGCTCAATCATGAATACACCGACGAGGCGCTGCTGCATACGCACGGCGGGCGCGACTGGGGTGCCGAGCAGGCGCTCAAGTCCATGCAGGCGGTTGGCGTCAGCGTAATTGAGGTGCGGCGCGACGGGAATCAGTGGCAGGTGCTGCGCCCCTCGCGCTACGCGCGCCGTATCACGCTGACCACCCCGTGCCGCATCAGCGGGCCTGCCGCTGCTCATACGCTGATGAAAACAGTCCAAGACCCGCATGGGACAACAGTCTTGGGCACCATGATGAATTGTGCCAACGGCTGGACCCCGTGGGGCACGTATCTTACGTGCGAAGAAAACTTTCAGGCCTATTTCGGCACGACCGGCAAGTGGGACGCCACGCCGATGCAGCAGCGTTACGGCATCGCGCAAGCGTCCTACCCGCATTTTCGTCTGGACGCGCGCTTCGATCTGTCCAAAACACCGAATGAAGCAAACCGCTTCGGCTGGGTGGTCGAGATTGATCCATTCGATCCGACTGTGCCGCCGATCAAGCGCACTGGACTGGGCCGTTTCAAGCACGAGGCTGCCGTGCCGCATAGCGGAGCGGACAAGCGCATCGCCTTTTACATGAGTGACGATGAGCCGTTTGAATATCTGTACAAATTTGTCACCGCCAGCGCGCCCAAGCCCGGCGGTGCGGCAGCCAATCGCGATACGCTGGACCAAGGCATTCTCTACGTTGCCCGCTTCGACGACAACGGTCGCGGAACCTGGATGCCGCTGCAGCACGGCACCGGCCCGCTCAACGCTGCCAACGGCTTTCCCGATCAAGCCACGGTGCTGGTCAATGCGCGCCGCGCTGCCGACCTGCTGGGCGCGACCACCATGGATCGCCCCGAGGGCTGTGCCGTCAATCCGGCGACGCATGACATCTTCATCGCCTGTACCAACAACTCGGCGCGCGGGCGGCCCGGGGCAAAAGAGGGGGCCAATCCCGCCAATCCGCGCGGGTCCAATTTTTTCGGCCACATCTTGCGTTTGCGCGAAGACGCCAATGCCGCCAGCGCCACCCGCTTTCGCTGGAATTTTTTCGCCCTTGCCGGCGACGCCAGCCTGAGCGAGCCGCAGTTCAAGGGAAACATCAAGGGCGACGCGTTCGGCGCACCCGACAATCTCTATCTTGATGCACGCGGCGTGCTGTGGATCCAGACCGACATGTCGGCCAGCCTGATCGGCAAACCGCCCTACGCCAACCTCGGCAACAACCAGGTGCTGGCGGCTGATCCACAAACCGGCGAGGTCCGGCGCTTTTTAACCGTGCCGCGCGGCGCCGAAGCCACCGGATGCGTGCTCACGCCGGACGCCAAAACCATGTTCCTCAACATTCAGCATCCTGGGGAAACGCAACCCTCAACCTGGCCCGATGGCGTGGCGGGCGGTCGGCCACGCTCGTCCACGGTGGTGGTCAGGCGCATCGATGGCGGGGTGATCGGCACCTGAAGCAGGCAGGGCGCGGACGCAGATTCTGTTTTAAGGCTCCCGCTAAAACCGTTGGTGGATAAGCATTTCGCGGGCACGCCTCACGGAAATCTTTGGTGGGAGAGATTCTGGGCACCTACATCAGCAAATGTTCGCCTGCGTTGTCCTTGCCCAGAATCACGTAATTGACCTTGCGAATGTCCATCAGGCGCGTGCCGCCAGCGTAAGACACCGAGCTTTGCAGGTCTTCCTCCATCTCGGTGAGGGTATCGGCAAGCTTGCCTTTGATAGGTTCGAGAATGCGCTTGCCTTCGACAAAACTCTTGACGCCCTTGTTGAATTC
>JANLTL010000706.1:0-3817 GCA_031362905.1 Burkholderiales bacterium
AGCCACCCTGAAAGACCTGGGCCAGGCCAAGCGCATCGAGATCGGCAAGGAAGAAACCACCCTGATCGACGGCAGCGGCGACGCCAAAGGCATCGAAGCGCGCGTCAAGCAGATCCGTGTGCAGATCGAAGAAGCGACCAGCGATTACGACCGTGAAAAGCTGCAAGAGCGCGTCGCCAAACTGGCCGGCGGTGTTGCGCTGATCAAGGTTGGCGCTGCGACCGAAGTCGAAATGAAAGAGAAAAAAGCCCGCGTTGAAGACGCTCTGCACGCCACCCGTGCAGCCGTTGAAGAAGGCGTGGTTCCTGGCGGCGGCGTGGCATTCCTGCGCGCCAAACAGGCGATCAGCGGCCTCAAAGGCGCCAACGCTGAAGAAGATGCCGGCATCAAGATTGTGCTGCGCGCAGTTGAAGAGCCGATCCGCATGATCGTTGCCAACGCTGGCGGCGAGCCGTCGGTCGTCGTCAACAAGGTGCTCGAAGGCAAGGGCAACTTTGGCTACAACGCCAAAGACGACAAGTACGGCGACCTCGTGTCGATGGGCGTTCTGGATCCCACCAAAGTGACTCGCACCGCTCTGCAGAACGCAGCTTCGGTTGCCGGCCTGATGCTCACCACCGATGCAATGGTCGGCGAGCTCCAGGAAGACAAACCGGCTGGTGGCGGCATGGGCGGCGGCATGGGCGGCATGGGTGGCATGGGCGGCATGGGCGGTATGGACATGTAATTTGCCCGGCGCCAGCAACTCCAAGGCGCAATACGAAAGGCCCGCGACACAATCGCGGGCCTTTTTCTTGTGCCGAGCCTTTTTGTTACCAGGTTTAAAGTGGTCTCTCCCGCTCTCAACGCACCTCAACCTACCTTCCCGAAATGGCGGCGGCATGGAACAATGCCGCTCCGCCGCACTCTTGGCGACGGACTTGAGCCTGAATGGATCGAAACCACGCTGATAGGTCGATGATGACGCTTCCCGTTACCTACGCCGACGTCGCCGCCGCCGCCGAGCGCATCCAAGGCGCGGCGCACCGTACGCCCGTGCTCACTTCCAGCACCGCCAACGCGATGACCGGCGCGCAACTATTTTTCAAGGCCGAGAATTTGCAGCGCATGGGCGCGTTCAAGTTTCGCGGGGCGTACAACGCGATTGCGAAGCTGGGACCGGAAGAACGCAAGCGCGGCGTGCTCGCCTTTTCGTCGGGCAACCATGCGCAGGCGATGGCCTTGTCGGGCCGCCTGCAGGGTGTGGCCGCCACCATCGTGATGCCGACTGATGCACCGGCGACCAAGCTCGCCGCGACGCGCGCTTATGGCGCCGAGGTCATCACCTATGACCGCATGACCGAAGACCGCGAAGCGCTGGCAAAAAGAATTGCCGGCGAGCGTGGCCTGACCTTGATCCCGCCTTATGACCATGCTGATGTGATTGCGGGGCAGGGCACTGCTGCCAAGGAGCTGATCGAAAACACCGGGCCGCTCGACTATTTGTTCGTCTGCGTCGGCGGTGGTGGCCTGATCTCGGGCTGCGCGTTGGCAGCGCACCATCTATCACCCGGCTGCAAAGTCGTCGGCGTCGAGCCTGAAGCGGGCAACGATGTGCAGCAGTCCCTGCGCCGCGGCGAGATCGTGACCATCCCGGTGCCGAAAACCATTGCCGATGGTGCGCAGACCACCTTTCCCGGCAAGCTCACCTTCGCGATCATGCGTGTGCTGGTGAGTGATGTGCTGACGGTGAGCGATGACCAACTGATTGAAACCATCAAGTTTTTTGCTGCGCGCATGAAGATCGTGGTTGAGCCCACCGGCTGTCTCGCCGCTGCGGCAGTAATGGGCAAGCAGCTTGATCTGAGCGGCAAGCGCGTCGGCGTCATACTCTCGGGTGGTAATGTGGATGCGGCGGCGCTGGCGCGATACCTCGCCTAAGCTGCTCGCGCTTTCGACTAAACTTAGACCATCACCGACCGTTAGCGCCCCGCCATTGCAGCGGGGCGTTTTCATGTTCACGCCGCCGCCAGGCTGCCACCCCCGTCCCCTCTGCCCCCGACGCAACGATGTTCCTCTACGCCGCCACTATTCTTGTCTCCAGCTTTCTGCTGTTTCTGGTGCAGCCGATCATCGCCAAGCAGATCCTGCCGTGGTTCGGCGGCACCGCAGCGGTGTGGACCACCTGCCTCGTGTTCTTCCAGCTTGCGCTGCTGGCCGGCTACACCTACTCGGACGTTTCCAACCGGCTCAAGCCGAAAACCCAAACCACGATTCATATCGTGCTGCTGCTGGTGAGCCTCGCCTCGCTGCCCATCGTCGCGGCGACGGGCTGGAAACCGGCCGGCGACGAAGATCCGCTGTGGCGCATCCTCGGCCTGCTCGCCGCCACCATTGGCTTGCCGTATTTCATGCTCTCGACTACTGGCCCGCTGATCCAATCGTGGTTCGCGCGCGAGCATGCTGACCCGGTGACGGCGAAGCGCGTCTACCGTTTTTTTGCGCTCTCCAATCTTGGCTCTCTCGTCGGTCTGCTGGCCTACCCCTTTGCCATCGAGATGTGGGTATCGACGCGCGTGCAGGCGGTGGGATGGAGCGTCGGCTATGGGCTGTTCGTGTTGCTGTGCGTAGGCAGTGCCTGGCGCGCCAGGCGGGCATCGCCAGAGGCCTTGGTGGCAGCGGATCTTGCGGCAACAGCGGCCGCACAGGCGCTTGCACCAACGGTTTTAGTGGCATCACCGAGTACAGAACCATCTGCGGCAGACGCCCCGGCAGGCTTGGTTGACGCCCCGGCGCCGGTTTCGGCCATCGAGGTGCCAGTGATCGACGCCCCGCCAGCCACCAGCGACTACGCCGTCTGGTTCACCTTCAGCGCACTGGCCTCGCTCATGCTGCTGTCGATCTCGAACCACATTTCGCAAAACGTCGCGTCGATCCCCTTCCTCTGGGTGCTGCCGCTCACGCTCTACTTGCTGACCTTTGTGCTGGTGTTCGAGGGCCGGGGCGGGCGCGGCTTTTACATTCGCCAACTGTGGCTTGGGCCCACGCTGGTGGCGCTTGGCTTCATGGCCTGGGGCCTCACCGCCGAGCGCGGTGTGCTCGAAATTGACTACGCGATACCGCTCTACTGCACCGGCCTGTTCCTGACCTGCATGTTTTGCCATGGCGAGTTGGCTGCGGCGAAGCCTGCGCCGCGCTACCTCACGCGCTTCTACCTGATGCTCTCGGTCGGCGGTGCTGCCGGCGGCATGTTCGTCGGCCTTGCGGCGCCCAAGTTGTTCAATGGCTATCTCGAAATGCCGCTGGGGCTGGTGGCCTGCACGCTGATGGCGGTGATCGTCACCCGTCATTTGTTCAATCGCCCGCTCACCGTGTGGGCGCCGCTCGCTGCCCTCGTGGCGGCAGGTGCATGCACCTACTATGGCTGGAAGTACGACGAGTTCCTCAAGGAAAACACGATTCACGCCTCGCGCAATTTTTACGGCACCTTGCGCGTCAAGCAGACGCTTGCCGATACCGACCCGGACGCGAACCGCCGTCTGGTGCATGGCGTCATCATGCACGGCGAGCAATACATTCACCCCTCGCACCGTCACATCATCACCAGCTATTACGGCGACACCTCGGGCGTCGGCATGGCGCTGGCGCGCATTCACCCGGTGAATCAGCGCGTCGGCGTGATCGGCCTCGGTGCCGGCACGCTGGCAGGTTACGGACAGGAGGGTGACTACTTTCGCCTGTACGAGATCAACCCCAAGGTAATCGACATTGCGACCACCTATTTTTATTACCTCACCGGCAGCAAGGCAAAAGTCGAGACTGCTCTGGGCGATGCGCG
>JANLTL010000019.1:0-1540 GCA_031362905.1 Burkholderiales bacterium
CGCGTGATGTAGGGCGTCTCGGAATGCTCGTTGGGCACGCGCGCCGGGCGATTCGAGTATTTGAGAAACCAGCCGGAGCGTTTGCTGCCATCGGTATCCGTCACCGAATTGGCCCACTCCTCCCAGGGGTTGTCACCGTCCATGCCTTGGGCATGCAAATAGGCGTGATAGCGCGGGTCGGGGTCGTGTCCGGAATAAGGGTGAATACCGTCGTCGCGCTCGTAGGGGTCAAAGCCACATTCGGAGATGCGCACGCCGATTTGCGACTTCGGATCGATGCCAAGCCGTGACATGCCGGCCAGATCGGCTCTCATGTGGGTCTTGCCGGCCAGCACCGAACGCACACCGAGCGGGCGCAGATGGTCACCGATGGTCATCTCGCCCGTCTTGAGCGGCACGAAATTCCACGACGAGCCGTGTGCATGCACGTAACGCCCGGTGTAGTAACTCATGCGCGATGGCCCGCAGTAGGGCGATTGCACGTAGGCGCGGTCGAACAACACGCCACGCGCCGCCAACGCATCGAGATGCGGCGTGTGCAGCTTCGGGTGGCCATAGCATGACAAATGGTCAAACCGCAACTGGTCGCACATGATGAACAGCACGTTACGCACCTTGCGCGCGTTGCCGGTCCGGCCAAAAGCGGGGTGGTTCACGTTTGGTCTCATGCCATTTCTCCCGCAGGCAGGGTGTCATCGAGCAGCACCTGCCCATACGCGGTGGCGATACGGTCAAACTCATAGAACGCGTGACTGGACAGCACGTTGATCTCGCGGTGAAAGCGCTGCAGGGGCGAGTTCATGAAAAACGATGATGTGCCGGCCTGATCGCACAACTCATTGACCGCCGCGCGCGCCTGCTTGACCACCCAGGCGCAATTGGCGCGGACGCCAAAGCGCTCGGCGTTGGAAGCGTATCCATCGTCCCGTGCGCCACCGCTTGCCCCATCGCTCGTCCCACCGCATGCGGCCCGCTCTACCAGCGCCACCTGCGCTTCCCATAGCGCCGCTGCCGCGTTGAGCAACAGGGTGTGCCGGCCGAGATTGGCGCGTACATAACCGAGGTCCGCCGCATGTGCGCCGCCGTAGGCAAACACCCGCTTGCGCATTTGCTCACGCACCAGCGCGGCCACGCCTTCGGCCGCACCCAGCATCATTGCCGACATATTCGGGTAGTAAAACGGTATCAGGGCAATGCGCCACAGCGGGCCGCGATTGACGGCAATGCCTGGCGCGGTGCCATCCTGCATGCCGGCGGCAGGCATGGCGCGATACGCGGGCACAAACACATCATCCACCGTGCAATCCCAGGTGCCGGTGCCGGCCAGCCCGGACACCTGCCAGTTGTTGATGGCTTGCGCATCCTTGACCGGCAGCGCGAGGCGCAGCAGCGCGCCTTTCTCGCCATTCACCACTTCATGCGCGGAGAGCACGATCCACTGCCCGTGCGGGAAGCCACTGCCAAAGCGCCAGTGTCCCTTCAGACGGTAACCGCCGTCCACTCGCGTCGCTGTGCCGCCCGGAACGATGTAGCCGGGGAC
>JANLTL010000080.1:0-7948 GCA_031362905.1 Burkholderiales bacterium
GCGCACGATCAGCGTGTCCCAAGGTTGCCACCATTACGTCCGCATAGCTTTCAAACCGGGATTCCTGACTCTGGCCCATGACCAACCTCCTAAATCACTTGAAGAAGTCGTCATAATGCCTTATTATTTAACACAGTACAAATAAGGAGCCGTGGAAGCGAACTGTGGCTGGCACCAGGAAGCTGGCAGGGCCGATGCCGAAATCGCTCACGGTGACGTTGGGCAATCTCATCTACTTCGAAAAGGCGCATCTGCCGCAATTATTGGCAAACCGTCTGATCCGGCTTGCGGCATTTCAAAATCCTGAGTTCTATCGGGCGCAAGCCATGCGCTTTCCGGTCTGGGACAAACCACGCGTGATCGGCTGCGCGGAAAACTACCCGAACCACATCGCACTGCCACGCGGATGTCTGGATGCGGCGCAGGGCCTGCTGCGGGATAACGATATCCGCTGTGACCTGCTCGACGAGCGATTTGAAGGCGAGGCGCTGCACGTCAGTTTCGCCGGAACGCTGCGCCTCGATCAGGAAGCAGCCGTGGCCGCGATGTTGCATCATGATGATGGCGTTCTGTGCGCGCCGACTGCATTTGGCAAGACCGTGGCTGCCGCCGCGATGATTGCCCGCCGTGGCGTCAACACGCTCGTGCTGGTGCATCGCACTGAGTTGCTCAAGCAATGGCAGGAGCGTCTACAGTCATTTCTGAATGTCGGCAAAGGAGCAATCGGGACCATCGGAGGCGGAAAGGCCAAGCCGAGCGGCAAGATTGACATCGCGGTGATGCAGTCCCTGTCGCGGCAAGGCGAAATCAACCCGCTGGTTGAAAACTATGGTCACGTCGTGGTTGATGAATGCCACCACGTCGGGGCGGCATCCTTCGACGCGATCCTGAAACGGGTTAAGGCGAAATACGTGCTCGGGCTCACTGCCACGCCAATTCGCCGTGATGGACAACAGCCGATCATCTTCATGCAGTGCGGACCGATCCGCCACACGGCAGCCAACCCGGCGGGTGCACCGCATGACCTTGAGGTGATTCCGCACTCACTGTCGACGCGTATTGACCTGCCGCTGGATGCGGGAATTCAGGATGTATTCCGCCACCTCGCCAATGATGTAGAGCGCACGGCGGCGATTGCTGCTGAAATTGAGGACGCCTTCGAGCAAGGACGGAAAGTGCTCGCGCTGACCGAACGTACCGAGCACCTGCACGCCATTCTGACCGCCTTGGACGGAAAATTGCCATCACTCTTCATGCTGCACGGTCGGATGTCGAAGCAGCAGCGCGCGACATTGCTCGCCGAACTCAACGCTCTGCCGCCGGATGCGCCCCGTGCTCTGCTGGCTACCGGGAAACTTGTCGGCGAAGGTTTTGATCACCCGCCACTTGATACGCTTGTTCTTGCGATGCCGATTTCCTGGAAGGGCACGCTACAGCAATACGCTGGCCGGCTGCATCGCGAGCACGCGACCAAAACCGACGTGCGAATCATTGACTTCGTGGATACGGGGCATCCTGCGCTGCTGAGAATGTGGGACAAGCGGCAAAGAGGGTACCGGGCGATGGGCTACCGGATAGCGGCGGCGGCGTTGAACTCGCAGATGCCATAACCGCAATTCAAAGACTGGGACGAGGCTTGCCAAGAATTTTTTTTGTACAGAGCACTGGCCGGAGAGGCGCATGGATAGGTCGTTTCAGAATGGCACTGTCTGAAACGCGCTCCCACCAACGCTTACGAACCAGTGATGGTTGCGAAAAATAAGCCACAGACCGCAAGCCGATTCCATAATCCATTCAACTACAGCTCGTTGATGGCCTTGGCAAAGCGCTTGAGCTCGGCTTTGTCAATCGCATAGACCTTGTCGCGCTTGCCGACCTTGAGCACCAGGATGCGCACCTTGCCGCGATCAATATGGGCAATCATGCGCACATGGCCTTCGCGCCGTTTCCAATAACCGTGCAGATCGCCATGCAGCCGGGCGAAGTGTTTCGAGGGATCGGCCGTTGCGGCCGCAGTGGTGAGGAAGCTTTGAATCCGTTCCTGCATCGGCGCGTCGAGGGCATCGAACTCGCGCCCGGCGGAGTCGCTGAATCTAAGTTCGTAGGCCATTGCGCCGGAACACTTGCTCAGCGCTTACGGTCTTTTCCTTGCCGGATTTGATGCGCGCCATGACGCGCTTGGCATCACGCAGGTCGGCCGAATCTTCGAGCGCTTCGACGAGGGGACCCCAACTGCCTGCGCGCAGCTTGTCGTAGGCGGAGTTTTTCGCTGGCGATTTTTTGGCCACCTTCCCGGATGCAGGTTTGCGGGCGACGGCATCGGGCAATGTCGGCATGGCTCAGCCCCTGTGGATCAACAAGCTTCGATTATAACTTTCCCGAAAATCCGGTTGATTCCCGGCGCTTGACGCGATGCGCGGACTGCGCGTTCATCCACGCGAATTAACCGCGCCGAATCCGTGCCCGCCGCGCCGCCTGATGTTCCCGAACCAACTCGCACGCCAGACGAATCGACGTCTTCACGCTAGCAAGGTTTCCAACGTAGTTCCCTAGCGCCTGCTCGGCGCGCTCGCGCACTTCATCGGCCATGATCAGGCCGGCGCGTGCGAGGGCGCGGATGTCGTCCTGGTCGTGATCCGCGTAGCGCGCGATTTTGGACACTGCGAGGTCGATCGGCGCGAAGGCGCGCACGTCGATGATCGCGGAATTGACGCCATCGATTTTGACCGGCAGCGAATCGTCATGGACATCTTCGTGCAGAAGGGCAAAGGACTCGTTGTATTGGCGGTCGAGGTAAAGCAGGCGCGCGGTGCCGTCGGCATCGACGTAGGCAACTTCCAGATTGTCCGGTAGCAAGATGCGCCGCGAGAAGCTGGCGTCGATGTCTTCGCTGACGCGCGCGCCGGTATAGAACAGTTGTGCGGCGCCACCGGCCACATACATCGCGATAGGCAAGCCCATGGCTTTCATGGCGGCCTTGGATTTCCCGGCAGCCGGTACTACCGAACGCTGGATGCGCGATACGACTTCGGCGAACGCCTTCAAGTACTCGGTGCGCAGTGCTGCTGAGGGCAACATTCTGGAATCGGCTTTGGTCACGCTTAATCCGCGCCGCGCTTGCGTTGATCGAGCATCGGCAGAAAACGCGCCGGCTTCACCGGGCTGGTTTCGAGCCATTGGCCGAACGTCTCCACCGTCGACATGCCCGGGCACAGGGCTTCGGCCAGCAGCAGCAGGCCCTCGCGCTCGGCGCCCTCACCGCGCGCCATCAGCATCGCCACGCCGGCCATGAACCAGCGTGACCCGGCAGCGCGCCAGCGCTGTACGTCAAGCGAGCCGGACACGCAGAGTTTGAGCAGCGCTTCCTCCTCCACACGTCCGAACGGTGCGGGCACCTGCGGCTCGATGTGCGCTACCGGCGCCATGCGCAAGCCCACCACGCCACCGAGCGCATTGAGGGTGCGCAGATCGCAATCCGAGCGGCTCCCGAGGCGCGCCAGGGTTTCCGGCCGCAGGCCGGCAGCAGTTGCCCAATCGCGGTCCGACAAGTCGCGTGCGCGCGCCTGAAGCCGCATTCGGTCCAGCAGGGGGGAGAGTTCGCTGGGCATTCCGTGATAGTAACAAAATTGATCTTAAAGTCAATTTTTTAACTTATCCGAAAATGGCCATGCAACAACTTTTCCCAAACCGATAGCCTCGGCAAAACGAGCCATCGAGCAGCATTGACTGTAGAGACGCTTTCACCAAGGGTTTGCAGCTGGCCTCCGCCTGCAATCAAAGTAGCGGAGGCAACCCCATCGCCTCTCCCAAGCGAATCGCCCGCTCCGGCACCCACTCCGGGTTGAAGCGCATCGTCGCTCTGGGAAACAGCATCACCACCGTGGACCCGAGCAAAAAGCGCCCCATCTCTGCGCCACGCTCGAGCACTACCTTGCCCTCTTCGTAGTGCCACTCGCGCACGTCGCGCGTGCGCGGCGGGTTGACTACGCCATGCCAAACCGTCGCCATGCTGCCGACAATGGCGGCGCCCACCAGTACCAGCACAAAGGGCCCACGCGCCGTGTCGAATACACACACCACGCGCTCGTTGCGCGCGAACAGGCCGGGAATCATGCGTGCCGTCTGCGGGTTGACGGAATACAAATCACCGGGCACATAAATCATGCGCCGCAGCGTGCCGCGCACCGGCATGTGGATGCGGTGGTAGTCCCGCGGGCTGAGGTAGAGCGTGGCGAAGCTGCCGTCGTCGAATTGCGCTGCAAGCTGTGCGTCGCCCCCGACCAACGCACGCGTCGAATAATGATGGCCCTTGGCCTGGAAAACCTGGTCGCCTGCAATCTTGCCAAACTGGCTGATCGTGCCGTCGACCGGAAACAGCCACGGCGCGTGCCCGGCATCAGTCAGCGGTCTTGCGCCTGCGCGCAGCGCGCGGGTGAAAAAGAGGTTGAAGCTCGCGTAACTCTCGACACGCGAATCGGCCGCTTCATCCATATTCACGCCGTAGCGCTTGATGAACCAGCGAATGATGGCGTGGGTGATCGGCCCCGCGTGGGCATCGGCAATCAGGCTGCCAAACTGCGTGATCGCTTTTTTCGGCAGCAGGCGTTGCAGCAATGCTGCGGAGCGGTCAGACACGAATGAAGGGCGGCGCCGGAGGCCGGATTGCGGAAACGCCGATTTTAGACTGCGAGGCCGAGCAGGCGCGCCGCATTGCCACCGGCAATGGCCGCCAGGTTTTCACCGGTCACGCCCGCAGCTTGCAGCCACGCGCGAGGATCTTTCTCGCCAACCGGATAGTCACTGCCCATCACGAGGCGGTCACAGCCGACACGCTCGATCAACACTTTGAGCACCAAGGGGTCATAGACACAGGTGTCGTAGTAGAAAGAGCGCAGGAAGGTGCTCGGGTTTTTGCCACCGGTATTGCGCACGGTATCGGGCCGATTCAAGGTGTTGCGGTCCAGGCGGCCCATGTAGTGAGGGAAGTAGCCGCCGCCGTGTGCCATCACCACCTTCAACGCCGGATGGCGCGTCATCACGCCTTCGTAGATGAGCGAAGCCATGGCTTTGGTTTCTTCAATGGACTGGCCGAGCGAATTCCACATGGCATAGCGCTGAAACCACGGATCACGCGCACCTTCGGGGTGAATCCAGACAGTGATGCCGTGACTTTCAATGACTTTCCAAACCGGCGCGAACACCGGATCGCCGATGTAGAGGCCGTTGTAGCTCGATGCAACGTTGGCCACCTTCAAGCCCAGCTGCGTGTAGGCGCGTTCGAGTTCGCCCAGCGCCAGCGTCACGTCTTGTAACGGCAACACCATGCTGCCGATGAAGCGTGACGGATAACGTGCCACCCAATCAGCGGCCTGATCGTTGCAGCGGCGGCACAGGCTCAGATCGGTGGGCGCGTCGGCCCAGGACGTGCCCTGCAGCACCGTGCTGGAAGTGACCACGGCCATGTCGATGCCGCGCGCATCCATGTCTTCGATCTCGAGTGCGGGGTCGAACATGCGCGCCATCAGCGACTGGGCGCCGGGGCGCGGTGCGCTCGCAGGCGTTGCGCCAAAGCCGGTGAAGACCGTCTTGTTGGTCGACGCCTTGAACACTTCCGCCTCGAGCATGTGGGCGTGAAAGTCGATCACGGGCGTGCGCGGTGCAGGCGCGGACATGGTTGCTTTCAAGGGCTGGTTGGCGGCGCCTGCCAACGCGGTATGCGCTGGCGATTGCGTCGCGTCGTGTGGTTCAGTTGTTGAGCTTGATATTGGCTTTTTGCGCGACTTCTTTCCAGCGCGCGATCTCGGCGGCCATTTGCGCGCCGAGCTCAGTGCCGGTCGCGCCACCCGCATTGACCGTGAGTGTATTGAAGCGCTGCACCACGTCGGGGGCTCTGAGTGCCTTGGCTAATTCGTCTTCGAGTTTTTTCACAATGGCAGGCGGTGTGCCGGCTGGCGCGAACAGCCCGCCCCAGAGTTGCACGTCGAGTTGGGGAAAACCGGCTTCCGCCATCGTCGGAAGGTCGGGGAAGGCGGCCATGCGCTGCGCCGCCGTCACCGCCAGTCCGCGCACCTTGCCACCGCGAATCGCTCCCGAAGCGGGGCCGGAGTCGGCAATCGTCATCAGCACATCCCCCGCAATCACCGACGCGACCGACTCATTGGTGCCCTTGTAGGTAATGTTTTGCAGCGCCGTGCCGGCGTGAATATTGAACAGTTCGGTTGCCAGCTGAAACGCCGCCGTGCTCGCCGCATAGGTGGCGCGTGTCGGGTTGGCTTTTGCGTAGTCCGCCAGTTCGCGCATGGTCTTGATGGGCGTGGCTGCGTTGACCACGGCAATCAGCGGGAAGTTGGCAACCATGCCTACCGGTACGTAGTCCTTGACCGGCGAATAGGAAAGTTTGGAGAACATCACCGGGTTAAACACCATCGGGCCGGAAGGCGCGATCATCAGTGTGTAGCCGTCGGGCGCGGCCCTGGCCACGAACTCGGCAGCGATGATGCCCGAGGCGCCCGGCTTGTTCTCGACCAGCACCGGCTGGCCCATGTTCTCGGTCAGCTTTTGCGCCACCACGCGTGCGATTACGTCGATGCCGCCGCCCGCTGCCAGGCCGATGACGACGCGCACTGGTTTGGCAGGATAGTCCTGCGCGTGTACCGGGGTGGCCGGCATGAGCAGACCAGCTGCCGCAGCTGCACACAAAGTGCGCCGTGCATGGTGGACAAGGTCGAATGTCATATGCTGTCTCCTGTGACCGTCATCGCATCACGTTGATGAGGAGGCGCAAGTGTAGCCCGGCCAGCTCTCGTATTTGGGCAGGTTGAATTCCTTCTCTGCCGTATCCCGGCACTTGCCGGCCTGTGCGAGGGTCTTCATTTCGGCCGAGGCGTCCTGCAGGAACTCGACGGCGCGGTTCGAACACGGCTCGGAAGCACGGGGTTAATTTGCGAAGCGCACGCCTACCCGCCCGACCACGCCAAAGTCGACCTCCACGGCGTCGCCCGGCACCACCGCAAATGGCTTGAAGCAGGTGCCGGTGGTGACCACCTGGTCTTTCTTCAGCGTCACACCGATGCCCGACAACTCGTTGGCAATCCAGGTGAGGGCGAGCAAGGGGTCGCCGAGCACATTGATGCCGCTGCCGGTGAATTCGGCGCCCCCTTTGATCCGTGCGGTCACACGGTGCGCCACCAGGTCGAGCGAGCGCCAGGCATCCGGTGCCGCAGCGCCGAGGATGAAAAAGTCGGTGCAGGCGTTATCGGCGATCAATTGCGCCGCGCCTGCGGCTTCAAAGGGGTGGAAACGCGAGTCCGGCACCTCGATCGCCGGATGCAGGGTGGCGATTGCGGCGATCACCTCGGCGCGGTCGTAGGGTGTCGCGCGGGGCGGCAGGTCGCGCCCCATGCGAAATGCGAATTCGCCTTCGACTACGCGCATCTGGTTCCCGGCAAGCTCAATTGTGCCGTCGTTGGCAATGACGCGCTCGGCGAGGATGCGTCCGGCAAGCGGGCCATCAACGGCAATGTGCTGCTGACCGGCATTGCTGGTGGCGGCGATCTTCCAGCCGAACAGCGGCTGCGCGCTGCGCCTCTCGTAACAAGCCTGGATCGCATAGGCTTGCGCCCGCGTAGCCGGGCGCAAGGCCGGCGGCAAATGGTCGAGGTGGCCGCGCGCTTGCCAGAGCGACCAGATCTGATCGGCAGCTTGCTGGGTGGTTTGCACCGAATTGACAGATGTCATGATGGAAGGATTGAGCTGACATGAAGAGGAATGAAGGTGCGCCAATTGACCAAACCGGACGGGCGAGGGTGCGCGGCCAGAATTGTTGCATGAACGCATCGCTGTGCCCGCTTTCAGAGGAGAAATGCCCTGATTTCGCCCACATGAATGCATCTCCATGTCATGATTCTGGTTCACCATTGCAAGCGTCATTGCAAGCCTCGCCTCATTG
>JANLTL010000155.1:0-1701 GCA_031362905.1 Burkholderiales bacterium
ACCCCGGTTTCGTCGCCACGGAATGCGTGGCAGCGGCTGGTTTCAATTGTTGGCGGGCGCGCTAAGGCATTTGGCGCGCGCAGTCACGCCAACAGCGCCACCTCGAAGCGCTTGCGCCCATGAATGTGGACTTCCCCGCGCCATTCGGGCCGGTAATGGCGTAACGCCTTCCCGCAATGAATGTGGCGGAGACCTCCTCAAACAGAACCCGGAGGCCGAAACGCATCGTTAGCTTATTGACTGTGAGCATCATTAGTGTCCGGTTAAAAGTCGAACAAGGTCAACTGGTTTTCGGCTTTGGGTGGTTTTGGCCGCGATCGATCGGGCTGCAAGGCGCATGAAACCTCGGTTTTCTCGAAGACCGAGACCGACAGGATCTGTAGACACGTGTAGAGCGAGACATCGAGTTGCAGCTCCTTCTTGACGATTGCGATCAGCACGTAGGTGGCCACGGCGCACCAGATCTGCGTCTTCACAGCGTTCTCGCTGGTGCCCAGGACTCGTTTGATGCGCAGGTGCTGCTTGATCCATTTGAAGAACAGCTCAACTTGCCAACGGCTCTTGTACAGCGCGCAGATGGTCAACGCCGGCAGCGTCGTGTTGTTGGTCAGGAAGACCAGCGTCTTGCCCGTCGCGGGGTCCTTGAAACGAATGCGCCGAAGATGCTCGGGGTAGTTCTTGGCCGAGTAGAAGCCGTTGAGCAGCACGCGCTGATCGCAGATCACGCCGCTTTTGCGGTTGGTGGGGTCCGAGTACACCCGCCGCGCGTCCATACCTGCCTTGGCCCGCGTGACGAAGAAGGCGCCAGCCTGATGCATCGCGTACAAGCGCTCGAAGTCCACGTAGCCCCGATCCATCACATAGAAAGCCCCAGCCTCCACGGGCAGGATGTCCAGCACATTGACATCGTGCAGCTTGCCGTCGCTGATATGAATGAACGCGGGAATCGCCCCGCGCAGGTCCAGCAGGGTGTGCAGCTTCACCGCAGCCTTGGTCGAGCGAAACGGCGCCCAGTCGAACAGGCTCAGACACAAATCGATGGTGGTGGAGTCCAGCGCATAGACGCTCGCATCGAGATCCAGCACCGAAGGATCTTGGGCATACAGCGTCCTGGCGCGGGCAATCAGCCGCAGAGCCAGCGCGTGGTAGATGCGCCAGTCGCGCAGGTTCAACGCATCGGCCAGCGTCGAGCGAGCCGGCGCCGCTTTGATTCCCATGTGGAACAGCTTGGCTTGATTGGCAGCCAGGCAGGCCTCGATGTCCCGCAGCGATTCGCGCCAGGTGATCTGGGCGAAGGCCATGACGCGAAACAGATCGGCGCAGCCCAGCGTGCGAACACCTGCATCGCCGTTGTGCCGCTCGATGATGCGTCCGAAGGTCTTCCACGGCACGAACTCCATCACCTGCGCGAACAGCGTCTTGCCAGCGTTCATGCGTCACCCCGGGTCGTTCAAACCCGCGAGCATCGCAAAACAGCGAACCGCAATTCAAATCGTGGACACCCATGAATCTCCCAAAACCTGTGTCAGCGTTGAACTTGCGGCGCGCTGGGACCAAATAAACCGGACACTACTGACCTCCCGATTGCATTGATAAAGCGAAGAAACGGCGCATTTTCACTTTCAAACGCGTTCCCGCTCGCGGCAGAGGATCGGCTCTTTCAGCACTGCATACATAAAGATACGGATCCCGGACGTCGGC
>JANLTL010000161.1:0-12761 GCA_031362905.1 Burkholderiales bacterium
GATCTGGGTCGCGCAGGAGCGTGGCATGTTTGCGAAGAACGGCATTGACCCCAAGATCATCCTCACGCCCAATTCAGTCGCTCAACTAACTGGCCTGATTGACGGCAAGTTCGATATCGCTATGACGGCGATTGACAACCTGATCGCCTATCGCGAAGGCCAGGGCGAAGCCAAGGTCGATGGCCCCGACCTCATTGCCGTGATGGGTGCCGACAACGGCTTTTTGCGTTTGGTCGCGGTGCCCGAGGTGAAGAGCTACGCTGACCTCAAGGGCAAGACTGTTTCGGTCGATGCGCGCACCACGGGGTATGCCTTCGTGTTGTTCGAGATGCTCGATCGCGCCGGGCTGAAAGAACCTGCCTATCAGGTCGAGCGCGCGGGCGGTGTGCTGCAACGCTTTCAGCAACTGCTCGAGAAGAAGCACGCCGCAACACTGCTCCTGTCGCCGTTTGAAGTGCAAGCCGAGGCCAAAGGCTTCAACCGCTTGGGCGACGGGCTGGCCACATTGAAGACGTATCAGGGCTTGGTGGCCGGTGTGCGCCAGTCGTGGGCCAATCAAAATCGCAAGGCAGTGACGGGTTACATCAAGGCGTATGTCGAGGGCGTCGATTGGCTCTATGACCCGGCCAATCGTGATGCCGCCATAGCCATCTTCCTGAAAAACCTGCCGCAAGCCGGGCAGCAGGGTGCTGAAGCGTCGTATCGTATCTTGCTCAATCCGAACGAAGGCTTCCAGAAAAAGGGCCAGATTGATCTCGAGGGCGTGCGCACTGCGCTCGAACTGCGCACCAAGTGGTCAGAGTCGAAAAAGCCGCTCAACGATCCGGCCAAATACTACGATGGCAGTTTTCACCGCGAGGCTCTTGGCCGATAGCTTCTTTGGCCGATAGCACCTTTGGCCGATAGCACCCTCGGCCGATAGTTCGCGCACGAGTTTCGACTCCCCCTCAATCTGCCCAACGGAAAAACAGCATGAAATTCAAATTCCACCATCTCAACCTGTGTACCGACGGCTTGCCCAAGCTCACCAAGTTTTATCAAACCCTGTTCGACCTCGGTACCATCCGCGATGAAGAGCACACGCGCGTCAATGCGGACAGCGACCGCTCCGGCTACAACGGCAAAGTCGATTTTTTGACCGATGGCGCGATCGAGTTTCATTGGGCCGAGCGCGATGTGGACACCGGTTTCAAGATGAAGCAGTTCGTCAACCCCATGTCACGCGGCCACTTTTGCTTTCGTACAGACGACATCAAAGGCTTCATGCGCAGGTGCGATGAACTGGGCATTCGGTATTCCGACTACGGCAAGTGGGCGATTGCCGGGTGGCATCAGGTGTTTTTGCAGGACCCGGACGGCAATGTCGTTGAAGTGCATCAACCCAATATGTTTTGAGACGCTGCGAGATTTTCGCGTCTGATTACTTCGCCTGCTGCCACGACACCAGTTTCACCGCCAGCGCCGTGATGGCCGCCCACGCCACCAGGCCCGCCGCGATGCACATGAACACCGCATCCAGCCCCGCACCCCAGTGCACCGCGAGCCAGCCGCCGCCTGCGGCGATGACGAGGCGCGCAGTACCGGCCAGCACTGGCCAGCCGACGCGGCGCGGGCCTTGCGAGGCGAAGTAGAGCGCGACGGCGATACCGGCGCACACATAGAACGGCCCGACTGTGCGCAGATAGGCCGAGCCGGTAGCATGTACTTTGGCATCCGTTGTGAACAAGTCCATCCACAACGACGGGGCGATGGCGACGGTGACGCCGATCGCCGCCGCGATCAGCGCACCCAGCCCGGCGCCAGCCCAGGCAATCCGCTTGGCGCGCTCATGCTGGCCCGCACCCACGTGCGTGCCGGTGAGGGGCACCAGCGCCGCGCCCACCGCAAAGGTGAGTGGCACCATCAATAGCTCAAGGCGCACACCGACACCGTAACCAGCCAGCGCATCGACGCCGAAGCCCGCGACCACGCCGGTGAGGATGAGGGCAGAGAGCACGGTTTGAATGGCCGACAGTGACGAGAGCAGTCCGACCCCCAATATCTCGGCGAAATTCCTGCGCTCCCAGCGCCGCCCGCGCATTTGCAGCCGCAACTTGCCGGCACCCTCATTGTCCCTGGCGAGCAGCACCAGCACGGCAATCATGCCGCCGGCATAGCCGATCACATAGGCCCACGCGGTGCCGGCGATGCCGTAGCGTTGCGTGAGCCACGCCGTGAGCGGAATGTGCACCAGCGCTGCGCCGCTCATCACAATGGCAGGCAGCAGGGTGTTGCCTTGCCCGCGCAGCGCGTTGGCGCAAAAGTTGGCGACCCACACCAGCGGCGCGCCACAAAACAAAATCACCGAGTAGGTCATGGCGTGATCGAAGGGCACCCCGGCACCGCCGAGCAGTCGATAGAGCGGCGGGCCGATCAGCAGCATGAGCGCCGCAAAGATGAGGCCGAGGCCGACACCGAGCAGCACTGCGTGCGCCAGCAGCGATTCGGCCCGCGCGTGATCGCCAGCACCGAGCGCGCGCGCAATCGCTGACGATACGCCGCCGCCGACTGCGCCGGCCGAGAGCATCTGCATCATCATCACGAAGGGAAACACCAGGGCCAGGCCGGCGAGCGGGGCAGTGCCGAGCCGCCCGACATAGTGCGTATCGGCGATGCTCACCGCAGACTGAAACAGCACCAGCACTACGCCAGGCCAGGCCAGGCGCCAGACGCTGGGCAGGATGGGTGCGCCGAGCAGTGGCGAGGGACGCGGTGCCGGGCGCGGGTGGGAGGGTGCAGCCGCGCCACCACCAGAAAGATCGTTCAAGGCAATCTGCCGGAGGGCCTCATCCACCAAGGATCTTGAGGGTCATGCCGCCAGGATTGGCTCACACCAAGGGTTGCAGGCCGATCTCTCAATCGAATCTTTCCGTTTGACCGGTGGCGTCGACCTGTTCCATTCGGCTGCTTACGCCGAAGTCCCGGCCACGGCGGGCGCCGGCGCAGGCGCACCGCCCGAAAGTGCCGCCGGCGCTGCAGGGCCGGTGGGCGCATGACCGGTCCAGCGCTGCACGGTCTTGACTGCACGATCCATGTAGAGATAAATCACCGGCGTCAGGTACAGGGTAAGGAACTGCGACACCACGAGGCCCCCGACCACCGCCATGCCGAGCGGCACGCGGGTCTCGCCGCCTTCGCCAAAGCCGATCGCGACCGGGAAGATGCCGGCCAGCGCTGCCATGGTCGTCATCATGATCGGCCGGAAGCGGATCACGCAGGCCTGATAAATCGCTTCCGCCGGCGCCGTGCTGTCGTTGCGTTCTTTCTCGATCGCAAAGTCGATCATCATGATCGCGTTTTTCTTGACGATGCCAATCAGCATGATCACACCGACAAAGGCATAGAGCGACAGGTCGATCTTGAACAGGTAGAGGGTCAGCAACGCACCCATGCCGGCCGACGGCAGTCCCGACAAAATCGTCAGCGGGTGGATGAAGCTCTCGTAGAGGATACCGAGCACGATGTAGATCACCAGTATTGCCACCAGCAGCAACACGCCCATGCCCTGCAACGAGTCCTGGAACGCCTGGGCACTGCCCTGGAAGTAACCGTTCATCGAGGCCGGCATGCCCATTTCGCGCTCTGCCGCGCGCACCCGGTCAACCGCGTCACCGAGGGCCACGCCTTCGGACAGGTTGAACGAAATCGTGACTGACGGCAACTGGCCAGAGTGATTGACGGTGAGCACCTGGTTCTTGCGCGTGATGCGCGCCACCGAATCTAGCGGCACCAGCTTGCCTTGGCTGGAGCGCACGTAGATCTTGGACAGCGAAGACGGATCGTTCTGAAACTCGGGTGCCACTTCGAGGATCACCTGATACTGCGCGGTCGCACCGTAGATGGTCGACACCTGGCGGCTCGAGAACGAACTGGTGAGCGCATCCTGCACCTGGCTCACCGTGAGGCCGAGTTGCGGCAGTTTGTCGCGGTCGATATCGAGCGAGATCGTCGGGCTGTTGTTGAACAGGTTGGAGGTCACATCCTGCAGGCCCTCGATGCGCCGGAAGCGCGAGAGGAACTTGCCCGACCAGTCGTACAGCTCGTCCAGATCGCTGCCTTGCAGCGTGTATTGGTATTGCGCTGAAGTGAGCAGACCACCAATGCGGATCGGCGGCGGATTCTGAAATGCCACGCGGATGCCCGGCACGCCGGCGGTCTTGCCGCGCAGGCGCCCGATGATCTCGGCAGGCTTGGCTTTGCGCTCGGTGGACGGTTTGAGGCGGATGAACATGGTGCCGTTGTTGGAGGTGGCGCGCGGGCCGCCGGCCCCGACGGTGGAATTGACGGCAAACACATCAGGGTCTTGCGAAACAATTTCTGCGACGCGATTTTGCCGCTCCGACATGGCGGCAAAAGAAGTGTCCTGGCCGCCCTCGGTAAAGCCGATGATGAAGCCGGTATCGCCCGAGGGCAGGAACTCCTTGGGCACCTGTGTATAAAGCCACGCGGTGGCGCCAAATGTCACGAGGAACACCACGAACACCACGCGATGCTGGCGCAACGCCCACTTCAGCGACACGTCGTAGGCCTTGAACACCAGGTCGTAGCCACGCTCGAACAGGTTGAACAGCCAGCCGTGGGTTTCGCCCTTGTGCGAGCGCACGAAGCGGCTGCACATCATCGGCGTCAGCGTCAGCGACACGAAGGCCGATACCAGAATCGCCGCGCAGATCGTCACCGCAAACTCGTGCAGCAGGCGCCCGACGATGCCGCTCATGAACATCACCGGGATGAATACCGCGACCAAGGAGAGCGTCATCGAGATGATGGTGAAGCCGATTTCCTTCGAGCCTTTGAGCGAGGCTTCCATGGGCGAGAGGCCCGCCTCGATGTGGCGCACGATGTTTTCCAGCATCACGATGGCGTCATCGACCACAAAGCCCACCGCGAGGGTGAGCGCGAGCAGGGAGAGATTGTCGAGGCTGTAGCCAAACACGTGCATCAGCGCAAAAGTGCCGATGACCGATATCGGCAAAGCCACCGAGGGAATCAGCGTGGCCGACAGGTTGCGCAAGAACAAAAAGATTACCAGCACCACCAGACAGGCGGCGAGGATCAGCGTGAATTTCACGTCGGCGATGGCGGCGCGGATCGACTGGGTGCGGTCGAAAAAGATTTCGATGTTGATCGCGGGCGGCAACTTGGCCTGGAACGAGGGCAGGATGCGCTTGATCGCATCGACCGTTTCAATCGTGTTGGTGCCGGGCTGGCGGTAAATGGCGAGCACGATGGCGCGTTTACCGTTGAACCAGGAGGCCACGCGCTGGTTCTCGACGCTGTCGACCAGGTTGGCGACCGACTCGAGCTTGAGCGGCGCGCCATTGCGGTAGACCACGGTGAGACCGCGATAGGCCGCCGCTGTTTCAAGTTGGCCATTGGAGCGCACGGCCAGCACCTGGCGCGCCCCTCCCATGATGCCGGTGGGCTTGTTGACGTTGCCCTGCACGATGGCCGCCTGCACTTCATCAAGACCGACACCGGCGGCGGCCAGCTTGTTGGGATCGACCTGCACCCGCACCGCATACTTCTGCGAGCCGAACACGTTGACCTGCGCCACGCCGCTGATGGTCGAGAGCCGTTGTGCGAGCTGGGTCTCGGCGTACTCGTTGACCACTGACAGCGGCAGGGTGTCAGAGCGCATGGCGAGAAAGAAGATTGGCGCGTCGGCCGGGTTGACCTTGCGGAACGAAGGCGGCACCAGCATCTCGGCCGGCATGCGCCGTTGCGCCACGGCCAGCGCCGATTGCACGTCCTGTGCGGCCGAGTCGATGTCCCGCGACAACGCAAACGAGAGTGTGATTGACGTCACGCCCAAGGCGCTCACCGAGTTCATCACCTCGAGCCCGGCAATGGTCGAGAACTGGCCCTGCAATGGTGTCGCCACCGCCGCCGCCATGGTCTCGGGCGACGCACCGGGCAACTGTGCGGTGACCTGGATGGTGGGGAACTCGACTGCCGGCAACTCGGAGACCGGCAGATTGAGATAAGCGATCGTGCCGAACACGACGCAGGCTGCCATCAGCAGCGTGGTCATCACCGGCCGGCGGATACATAGTTCAGGCAGATTCATCGCTTTACCCTCAAACCGGCCCCATGGCCGCTAGCCTGCAGTCACCCAGCGTTTGATCAAGCAGCGCTGGTCAAGCCGCTTCACTCAACCCGACTCAACCATCATCGCATCAACTTTTGGGTACGGGCGCATCTTTTGGCGCGCCGCTGCCGGCACCGCCCTTGGGCGCATCCGCTTTGGCATCGCCCTTGCCACCACTGCCCTTGGCGCCATCCTTGGCCCCGTCGCGCCCGCCCTTGTCACTACCGCCACCGCCAGGCACACGCACTTCATACTTGGCCCCCGGCGTGAGGCGCAACTGGCCATCGGTAATGACCTTCTCGCCGGGCTTCAAGCCCTTCTCGACAATCAGTATTTGCTTGTCGCCGCCGGTGATGGTCTGCACCATGCGCAGCTCCACGGTTTGATCGGCCTTGGCCACATAGACAAAATTGCCATTCGGGCCCGCCTGCATCGCTTCTGCCGGAATCAACAGCGCACCGGGGAGTTCGCGCACCGTCATCGCTACTTCAACGAACTGGCCGGGCGTGAGTTTTTCGCCGGGATTGCTGAGCTTGGCTTTCAACTGGATGGTGCCGGTGGCGGTGTCAACGGTGTTGTCAATAAACGCGAGTTCGCCGGTGGCCGTGACGCCACCCGCACCCGGCGTGCGCACATCAACCTTGAGCTTGCCCGCCATGCTGTCGCGGCTGATTTCTTTCAACTGGCTCTCGGGCAGCGAGAAGGTGACGTACAGCGGGTTGAGTTGGTTGATCACCACGAGCGGCGTGTCACTCGCCTTGACGCTGCCGCCGGGAAAGGCGAGGATGGCGCCGGCGATGCCATTCATCGGTGCGCTAATGGTGGTGTAGGAGAGATTGACCTTGGCCAGATCAATCGAGGCCAGATCGGCGTTGACCGTCGCGTCCATCGACTGCAAGGTAGCCTTGAAGCCATCGAGTGTCGCGCTGGAAATGAAGCCCTTGGCCAGCAGATCGGTTTGCCGCGCGACATCAGCGCGGGCCTTCTCGAGTTGCGCGCGGTCGCGCGCGAGATTGGCGTTCATCTGATCCAGTTGCGCACGCAGCGCTCGGCTATCGAGCGTCACCAGGGTCTGCCCTTTTTTGATTTGCTGGCCGGCCTGGTAGTGCACGGCCAGAATCTGACCCTCAATGCGCGAGCGCATGGTGACGGTGGAAAACGCCTCGGTGCGCCCGGCCACGTTGATCTTGAGCGGTACGTCGCGCTGCTCGACGTTGGCCACCAGCACCGGTGCGGGACGCTGCGCGCCGGGGCCGCCTTTGCCGGGCGCGCCTTTGCCGTCGGCTTTCGCGTTGCCGCCTTTGGCACCATCGCCTTTGTCCCCCGGCGCATTGGCCGCAGTCTTCTGGGTCTGCTGGTAGTAAATGCCGCCGCCGCCAGCCAACGCCACAAACGCCACTGCCGCTACGATGCTTCGACTGCCCATGTGCGCCGCCATCCCTGCGAAAAAAGTTGAATCCCGAGAGGAAATTCCCGAGGATGCGTTGAACCCCTTATTATAATGAACGCAAGTAATCAATTGCTCAATAACGGCCACTCCCCTTGCTGCACCGCAGCCACGCTCCGCGCAAACGTTTCGGCCAGCACTTTCTGACCGACGCGAGCGTGATCGACGCCATCGTCGCAGCGATTGCCCCCCGGCGCGACGACCTGATGGTCGAGATCGGCCCTGGCCTTGGGGCGCTCACGTTTCCGGTTTCGCAAAAACTGCGCCACCTGCATGCGGTCGAAATTGACCGCGATGTCATCGCCCGCCTGCGCAAGAGCTTTGCCGCCGAGCGTCTCACGATTCACTCCGCCGATGCACTGGCTTTCGACTTTGGTGCGCTGACGCGTACGGAAGATGCCGCGCAAACCCTTGGTGCAAGCGCTTCTCCAGAGCACACCCCAAATCCGGCCAGTGCTGGTACCACGATCACACGCACCCTGCGCGTGATCGGCAACCTGCCGTACAACATCTCCACGCCGCTGTTATTTCATCTGGCCGCGTACGCGGATCGCATCGTGGACTGCCACTTCATGCTGCAGAAGGAAGTGGTCGAACGCATGGTGGCGGCGCCTGGCAACAAGGAATACGGCAGGCTCTCGGTCGCGCTGCAGTACCGCTTCAGGATGGAGTCGGTACTCGACGTGCCGCCCGACGCGTTCGAGCCGCCACCCAAAGTGGACTCGGCCATCGTGCGCATGATTCCGAAGCCGCCAAGCGAGCGCACTGCCCGCGACGAAACGCTCTTCGCCGAGTTGGTCACGCAGGCGTTCAGCCAGCGCCGCAAGACTCTGCGCAATACGCTCAAGGGGCGTGTGAGTGATGGACAGTTTGCTGCCGCGGGCATCGACCCCGGCGCGCGTGCCGAGGAGATCGATGTGCAGCGCTATGTCGCGCTGGCCAACTTGATCGCGTCAATTGAAACCAGCGCACGGGACCTACCCTGAGCGCTGCAGATGCGCCCGCCAGTCTGGACAGAGGCTGCGGCAGCCGGTAGCGAACTACCCCTTCGGGTACCAGGCCGCTTCGCGCTTTTCGTGAAACGACGCCATTCCTTCGGCTGCTTCCGCTGATTGCCGCCCGGCGGCATGGGCGGCCACGATGGCGTCGAAGTGCGCGATTTGCGCATCCGTCCAGGCATGACGCAGGGTCGTGGCCTTGGTAGCGGCATTGGCGCCGGGAGCGTTGTGCAGCAGCGCATCAACCACTTTTTCACCAGCCGCCGCCAAACCCTCCAGTGGCACCACCTCGTGCACCAGTCCGATGCGCCGGGCTTCGGCCGCGCCAAAGCGCTCGCCGGTCTGGGCGTAGCGCCGCACCTGCCGCACGCCAATCGCATCGGCCAATTGCGGCAGGATGATCACCGGGCTCATGCCCCAGCGCGTCTCTGAAATGGCGAACTGGGCGTTCTCTGCCGCGATCACCACATCGCAGGCTGCAGCGATACCGGTGCCGCCGCCAAAGCACCCGCCCTGAATCAGCGCCACAGTGGGCACCGGCAAAGTATTGAGTTCCCACACCGCCCGGGCGGTACGCCCGGATGCATCGAGGTTGGCCGTGGTGCCTTGCAGACGCACCGCATCGAGCCAACTCAAGTCGGCCCCGGCCTGAAAGTGGCGGCCACGGCCGCTCAACACGACGACCCGCACCGCTTGGTCAGCACGCGCGCTGGCACACGCGGCCAGCAGTGCGTCAATCATGGCGCTGTTGTAGGCGTTGTTGACGGCCGGGCGGTTGAGTACTACCTGCACCACGCCGCGCGCATCGCGGCTGACCAAGACTGGTGCTTCTTCCATCTGCTCCACCCACCTTGTCTATTTTGCGCGACCGACGTCCCTGGCATTTCTCCTGTCCGGCAGCATGTCAGACGTGCGCATGCAGGGAATCTGCGCGAAGCGCCGGCTCGACACGGCGGTTCAATGCCCCTGGATCAACTCGATCTTGTAGCCGTCGGGGTCGGTGACAAAGGCGATCACGGTGTTGCCGCCCTTGACAGGACCGGCTTCGCGCGTGACGTTGCCGCCCGCTGCCTTGACTGCATCGCAGGTCTTGTAGCAATCGTCCACAGCGATGGCGACGTGGCCGAAGGCTGAGCCCAGGTCATATTTGTCGGTGCCGTAGTTGTAGGTCAGTTCGATCACCGCGGTTTTCTCTTCGGTGTCGTAGCCGACGAAGGCGAGTGAATATTTCTGGTCGGGGCGGTCGGTTTCGCGCAGCAGCTTCATGCCCATGACGCGGGTGTAGAAATCGACGGAGCGCTTCATGTCGCCGACGCGCAGCATGGTGTGGAGCATTCTTGGCATGGCAGTTCCTTGTGGGTGGAGTAAGGTGGGTTGCGCGAGCCTAGATTTCAGGCAGTTCGTATGCCCGCCGGCGAATTTCCGCACGCGCATGTTCATAGTCAGGATACAGCTTTGCCACTGCCCCCCAAAAACGCGGGCCGTGATGCATGTGTTTGGTGTGGGCGATTTCGTGGGCGATCACGTAGTCGATGAGACGTGCATCGAAATGAATCATGCGCCAGTTGAGTGAGACACGATGCGCCCCATCGTGGCCGCGAGCGCAGGAACCCCAGCGCGTTTTGGCTTGCGACAGGCGCAGCGCCGGCGTCGCCACTCCGTAAGTTTGCGCATAGTGCGCGAGGCGCGGCGCGAACCATTCGCGCGCCTCGCGTTTGAGCGCTTCGCGCAGGCGCGTGCGCAGTGCGGCTTCGTCATCGGGCCTGGGCACGGTGAGGATCAGCGCGTCGTCAAAGATGGCCAGCCCGGCGCGTCCCGGCGCGATGCGCAAGGGTTTGCTGACGCCAAGCAGAGGGAGCGCGTCGCCGGGCATCCAGGCGCGCTTTTCCTGATGTTCAGGTTGCTGCCACTGCTTGAGTTTGGTCAGTACCCAACGTGCGTGGGATTGGATCAGGCGCTCGATATCGCCCTGGCGCGCCTTGACGGGCGCGCCCACGCGCAGGCCGCGCGCGTCGATTTGCAAGCCCAGCGTGCGGCGGCGCGCCGAGCGGCGCACGGTGTAATCGAGTACCTGCCCGCCGAGCGAGATCTGGCGCGCTTCTTCGCGGATGTGCCCTGAAGATCCGCTCTGGGAGCCATTATTAGGGCTCCTGCCATCCTTCTTTTTTGGATCGTGGGCCACCACTGCGGGCGCCTTGGTCCAGAAAAACGGCAGTTCCAGTTGGGGCAGGCCAAACATGAGCGGTCGGCGTCGGGTGCGCGTTGGGGGACAGTCGTTCAATCAAGGCCGGCGCGGCACGCCGCCTAGGCCGGTGGCCCGCGCATCACGGTGGCCGCTCCAGCCGCCGCCGCAACCCCGGCCGCATACTGATGCGGGAAGCGTGCGCGCATTTCGGCTTCGATCCACGCTTCGACCTTTGCCATCTGCTGGTCGGCTGTCATGTCGCCGGGGTGAATCGGCGCGCCGATCGACACAGTGACGGTGCCGGGCCGTTTGATCCACTTGCCGCGTGGCCAGACGTCGCCGGCGTTATGGGCGATCGGTACTACCGGCACCCGCGTTGCCACTGAAAGATAGGTGCCGCCGATCTTGTAGCGTTTCTTCTTGCCCGGATCAACCCGCGTGCCTTCCGGAAACAGCACCATGTTCCAGCCGTCGCGCAACTTTACGCCGCCAACGCGCGCGACTTGATCGAGTGCGTCCTTGCCTTTGGCGCGGTCAATCGGAATCATGTCGCACAGTGCGATGCCCCAGCCGAAGAACGGCACCCAGTGCAGCTCGCGCTTGTAGACATAGCACATGTACTGGAACAAGCTTCGAAACAGCAGGGTCTCATAGCGCGACTGGTGTTTGGCCAGAAAAATGACGCCGCCCTCTTTGACGCGGTCCGGCAAGTTCTCCAGGCCCACCACCCGGTAGTCGATGCCCATGATGTGCTTGGCGCCCCAGATCGCAATCGTGGTCCAGAAGGTGATCAGGAAATAGCGGCGCGGCATGCGCAGCGGAAATGCCAGGCAGGACATCAACCCCCAAGGCGCGACCGTGATGAACAGAAACGCGAGGAAGAGCAGGGAGCGCGTGAGGAGCATGGGGCGCAGGCGGCGCAGCGTCAGGCGCAGTAATGCGCCGCGACCGCGGCGAGGTCGTCATACACGGCGACGCCGTCGGGCAAGCCGCCGGCAGCGAGGGTGCGCTGCCCCTTGCCGGTCTTGACCAGCACGAGTTCGCATCCGGCCAGCGCGCCGGCCTGCATGTCGCGCACGGCATCACCGACGCAGGGCACAGTCTTGATGTCGATATTGAAACGCCGCGCGATCTCTTGCAGCATGCCGGGCTTGGGCTTGCGGCAAGCGCATTTGTCGTCGTCCTTGTGCGGGCAGTAAAACACCGCGTCAATGCGTCCGCCCGCCTGGGCCACGATCTTGTGCATTTTTTCGTGCATGGCGTTGAGCGTTGCCATGTCGAACAGGCCGCGGCCGATGCCGCTCTGGTTGGTCGCGACGGCGACGCGGTAACCGGCATGGTTGAGGCGTGCAATCGCATCCGCCGCGCCCTTGAGCGGCCGCCACTCGGCTGCGCTCTTGATGTAAAGATCGGAGTCTTCGTTAATGACGCCGTCACGGTCGAGAATGATGAGCTTCATCGATCAGCGCAAGTGCCATGAGGCTGCAAGGTGCGATACAGCAGGGCGCGATACCGCAAGGTGGGATACAAAAGGTGGCGAACGGGTGGCGAACGCCGCATCCATGCAGCGGCAATGCCCGATTCACGCAGTACCCACGCTGCGTGGGTGCAGCATCCCGGGCGGGCGGGCGCCATCAGTGCCCGTGTTTCGCAGCGCCGCCCTTGAGGCGGTACACCGTGCCGCAATAGGGGCAGCTCGCTTCCCCGGTGGTTGCTACATCGAGAAACACCTTGGGGTGCTGATTCCACAGCGCCATGGTTTTATTCGGGCAAAACGCCGGTAAATCGTGCGCGTCGAGCATGACTGCCGCTGCCGGGTCGGGTGCGGCGTGCGTGACATCGGCCGAGGCTGCGCTCATCACACTCTCCTATTTCTTTTTGGCTTTGCTTGCGGTCTCTTTGCCGGCGGCGGCCTTCTTGCTGGCGGCTCCCTTGGCAGCGGCCTTTTTCGGCGCGTCAAATTTCCCGACGGGGGTCAGCCACTTCGCATACTTCTTGTTC
>JANLTL010000176.1:0-4907 GCA_031362905.1 Burkholderiales bacterium
GCGCACCGGTGTGGTACAACGGCGCCCGACCCTCAAGACTACTGGAAGGCAGACGCATGAAATTCAAGATGCACGAGCGCTCGTTGTTTGCCGTGTTATTGCGCTCGCCCTGGTGGATGAGCCTGCTGATTGCCGGCGGCATCGGCCTGCTGTCGCGCCTGCTGCTGCCCGACGATTACCGCATGTTTGGCTACACCGGCTGCGTCCCCTTTGTGGGCATTGCGCTGGTTGCGCTGTACCGGCAACTGCAACGCCCCAGTGCCGCACGCGTCGCCACCGTGCTCGACGCCGCGCAGGCCTTGTCGTGGCGCGATTTTTCTGCGGCGCTGGAGGCGGCGTTCGTGCGTGACGGCTACGGTGTCACGCGCATCGACCTCGCGGCGGCGGACTTCGAGATCACCAAAGCCGGGCGCGTGGCGCTGGTGAGCGGCAAGCGCTGGAAGGCGGCCAGTCACGGCACCGGGCCATTGGAAGATCTGGTCGCGCTACGCAAAAAGCGCGAAGCGGCCGACACCGTCTACGTCAGCGTCGGCGCGCTCACCGACAACGCCCAGCGCTTTGCCGTCGCCGAGTCCATGCGCGTCATCAATGGTCCCGATCTGGTGGTGTTGCTGCGTGACCTGCCGGTCGTCCGACCCGGCAAATAGCGGTTGCGCATTCGCAAGCAGCGAGACCTGCAACGATGAGCAATCCCTCCGGCGCTCCTGCTGCGCCGCGCAGCGCAGCCGCCGAGAACCGCTTCGGCATCCTGTGCATGTCGGGCGCCATGGCGCTGTTCATCGCCAACGACGGCCTGACCAAATACGTCAGCGCCACCTTGCCTGCGGCGCAGCTGATCTTTTTGCGTGGCGTCGTATCGATTGTCGTGGTGCTGCTGGTGGCCAAGGCGATGGGCGTATTGCCGCAGATTCGCAGCACCGCCAACCGCCTCGTGGTGCAGCGCGCACTCGTCGATGCCACCGCGACCATGCTCTACCTCTTCTCGCTTTTCAACCTGCCGATCGCGAACGCGACGGCGATCAATCTCGCCTCGCCGCTGTTCATGATCGTGTTCGCTGTGCTGTTCCTCGGCCAGCGTGTGGCGCTCGGCCGCTGGCTCGCCATCGGCGCCGGCTTCGCCGGTGTGGTGATGGTGATCCAGCCGCGCGCCGACAGCTTCGGGGTGTGGGCCTGGGTCTGCCTGCTCGGTACGCTGTTTCATGCCGCGCGCGACCTCATGACGCCACGCATTGCCACAACCATCCCCTCCATCCTGATCACTTTGTCGACCACGATTTCGGTAACGCTCTTCTCCGGCGTGATGTCGGTGTTCCAGGGCTGGCGCCCTTTCAGCTGGCAGGAGTTCGGTCTGCTGGCGCTGGCCTCGGTGTTCCTCTCGAGTGGCTACTATTTCATCATCACCAGCATGCGCCACGGCGAGATGTCGCTGGTGGCGCCGTTTCGTTACAGCGGCCTGCTGTTCGCTCTCGTGGTTGGCTACCTGGTCTGGGATGAAGTGCCCAATTGGCTTGCCTGGAGCGGTATTGCGCTTCTGCTCGCATCGGGCCTCTACCTGCTCACCAGCGAGCGCTGGCAACGCCGCCGGCCAGACTGAACCAGCGCAACTGCGCAACGAAACTGCGGCGCCGGCCGACGGCAAGCGTCGCGCATAAAATGTCGCTGCGCCGCCCGCCGCCCGCGACACTGACTGCGTAGAGTTCTGCCTGGCCAGTCGTGCCACCAGCGCGCGGCGCCGCAACGACGACACCCCGAACCCCACGCCCCCACCCACGGAGACCCCCATGAGCAACGCAGGCAAGCCCTTTCGCGCGGATCACGTTGGCAGCCTTTTGCGCACTCCCGAGCTCAAGGCCGCACGCGATCAGTTCGCCCACAAGCAGATCACCCGCGAGCAACTGCGGGCTGCCGAGGACAAGGCCATCAATCATGTGGTGAAGCTGCAGGAAGAGGCCGGCCTTGACAGCATTACCGACGGCGAGCAGCGCCGCGACTGGTGGCACGTCGATTTTCTGTGCGGCTTTGACGGCGTCAACATCACCGAGGGCAGCTGGGGCGTCGATTTTCATGGCACCAAGCACGACGAGCAGCCACCCATCATGGCCGTCACCGCGCCGATCCGCCGCACCCAGCCGAACATGCTCGACCACTTCACCTACCTCAAGTCGGTGGCCAAGAAGACCCCCAAGTTTTCGATGCCGGCGCCGGGAATGCTGCATGCGCGCGGCGAACGCGCTTCGCTGCACAAGACCTATCCCGACCTCGACCAGTTCTGGGCCGACCTCACTACCGCCTACCACCAGGAAATGATGGCCATGTACGCGGCCGGCTGCCGCTACTTCCAGATTGACGACACCACGGTGGCGATGATGGGCGACCCGAAGGTGCGCGACCAGTTCAAGTCCAAGGGCGACGACCCGGACAAGACCATTGCCATGTATACCGAAGCAACCAACATGACGATCAAGGGCTTGCCCGCCGACGCGACAGTGGCGATCCACACCTGCCGCGGCAACTTCAAGAGCACCTGGATGGCGAGCGGCGGTTACGACTCGGTGGCCGACACCGTGTTCGGCAACCTCAATGTCAATGCCTTTTTCCTCGAATACGATGACGAGCGCTCGGGCGGCTTCGAACCCCTGCGCTTTGTGCCCAAGGGCAAGCGCGTCGTGCTCGGGCTCGTCAGCTCCAAATTGCCCAAGCTTGAGTCGAAGGACGAACTCAAGCGCCGCATTGACGAAGCCGCCAAGTTCATCCCGAAAGAACAACTGTGCATCAGCCCGCAGTGCGGTTTTTCGAGCACGCACCACGGCAATGTCATGAGCGAAGACGACCAGAAGCGCAAGCTCGCCCTCTGCGTGGAAGTCGCGCACGAGGTGTGGGGCAACGCCTGATATTTCGGAGCACTTCATGCCCACTCTCTTCACACCGGAGCAGCGCAGCGCGTACGAGCGCGACGGCTTTGTCATGATCCGCTCGCTGTTTGATGTGGAGGAGATCGGCATGCTGCGAGGCGCCATCGAGCAGGATCCGCAGTTGCATGCGAGCCTGTACGACCGCAAGGATGCCGACGGCAAGCCGACCCGCATGGCCACCTGGAACCACCCGGGAAACAGCGTCTACGGCATGGCCGCGCGCTCGCTGCGCGTGGTCGACACCATGGAAGACATGCTTGGCGGCGAGGTCTACCACTACCACTCCAAACTCACCGCCAAGGAGCCCTATGACGGTGGCGCCTGGGAGTGGCATCAGGATTACGGCTACTGGTATCACAACGGCTGCGTGTGGCCGCACATGGGCAGTGTGATGGTGGCGCTCGACAAAGCCACGCGCGACAACGGCTGTCTGCAGGTGCTGCGCGGCTCGCACCATGCCGGGCGCATTGAGCATGGCATCCTGCCGGGCGAGCAGGTGGGTGCCGATCCGAAGCGCGTCGAGGCCCTCAAGCAGCAGTGCGAGCTGGTCTACGCTGAAATGGAACCGGGCGACGGGCTGTTCTTTCATAGCAACGTCATGCACCGCAGCGACCAGAACCGCTCTCCCAACCGGCGCTGGACGGTCCTGTTCTGCTACAACGCTGCGCGCAACAACCCGCTGATCGAACACCACCATCCGCAGTACACGCCGCTTGCCAAGGTGGCGGATGAGTCCATCAAGGCCACTGGCCTGGCGTTCGCCAACGGCGACGACAATTTCTTTCGCAAGACCTTTGGCAACCCGCCGGAATTGAAAAAGCGCATGCCGGTCGACGCCGAATGATGCCCCGTTGGCCCGACAGCAAACCGATGTGGATCGATAGGCAGAGCGCCTGCCGATGACGCAGCAACCGGTCGACATCCTGATCATCGGTGCCGGTGCCGCCGGCGCGGCGTTTGCGTGGAGCATGGCCGACACGCGCATGCGCATCCTGTGCCTGGAACAAGGCGATTGGATGAATCCGGCGCAGTACCCGAGCACGGGTCTTGACGGCGAGTTGCGCCAGATCGGCGAATTCAGCTCAAACCCCAATGTGCGTGGACGGGTCACCGACTATCCGGTAAACAACGACGCCTCGCCGATCCAGATTGCCAACTTCAACGGCGTGGGCGGCAGCACTGTGCTGTACGCCGCGCACTTCCCGCGCTTCCATCCGAGCGACTTTCGCGTCAAGAGCTGCGATGGCGTGGCCGACGACTGGCCGATCGACTACGACACGCTCGAACCCTTCTTCGCCCTCAACGACCGCATGATGGGCGTGGCCGGGCTGGCGGGCGACCCTGCGTATCCCGACCACGAACTGCCCTTGCCGCCCTTGCCGCTCGGAAAATCGGGCGAGACCTTGGCGCGCGCGTTCAACCAATTGGGCTGGCACTGGTGGCCTTCGGACAGCGCCGTCGCCAGCCACCCCTACGAGGGTCGCGACCGGTGCATCAACCTGGGCCCGTGCACCAGCGGTTGCGCGCAGGGTGCCAAGGGCAGCACCGATGTGACCTACTGGCCCGAGGCGATTCGCCGCGGCGTGCAGTTGCGACCCCGCTGCCGGGTGCGCGAAATCACCGTGGGCGATGACGGCATGGCCAATGGCGTCATCTACTACGACACGGACGATGTCGAGCACTTCCAGCCGGCCGAGGTGGTGGTGGTGGCCGCCAACGGCATTGGCACGCCGCGCTTGTTGCTCAATTCGAAATCGAAACGCTTTCCGAACGGCCTGGCAAACAACAACGATGTGGTCGGGCGCCATCTCATGCTGCATCCGTATTCGTGGGTCAGCGGCACGTTTCCACAGCGGCTGGACGGCCAGTTCGGCGCTTCAGGCTGCTGCATTTGGAGCCAGGAGTTTTACGAGACGGACCGGCGCCGCGGCTTCGTGCGTGGCTACACCATGGAGATCGTGCGCGGGCGCGGCCCGCTGGTGACGGCGCTGATTG
>JANLTL010000184.1:0-3970 GCA_031362905.1 Burkholderiales bacterium
CGTCATGACCTTTGACTGGCACCCGCGCCGACAGATTGCCCTCGCCGAGGGCGTCGACGCCGATTTGCAATTGCTCGAGGCGCCGCGTCAATCGTTTCACCACCGGATAGGCGCCGAGCCCGACTGCGAATACGATCAAGAGCAGCCAGCCAAAAAAGCCGAACGGGTTGCGGCTACCCCAGTCTTGTGCCCATCTCGCATACAGCACCTTGCCGTCGCTGAGCTCGACGCGCACCGCACCGGGCTTTTCGTGAAACTCGAGGCGCGCCGTGCCGGCCCGGTTACCCGCCGCGTCGGTCAGAACTATCTCGCGTGGCGCATCGCCGCCAGAGACCGGTGTGTAGATTCTCCAGGCCGCGCCAGCCAGCACACCGACCACCACCAGGCTGGCCAGCACCGCAAACCAGATGCGCAGGTGCAGGCGCTTGGCGAAGCGGTGTGACGCGCGGCTGCCCAATTGGCGGGGGTGGCTCGAGTGGTGCCGCATGATGGGTCACGCGTCCTGCAGTTTGGCAAACACGTAACCGGCGCCGCGCACGGTGACAATGCGGCGTGGCTTTTTCGGGTCGTCCTCGATTGCGCTGCGGATCCGGGCCATGTGGACATCGATGGAACGGTCGAACGCTTCGAGCGGCTCGCCCTTGACCAGGTCCATCAGTTGTTCGCGCGAGAGCACGCGCCCGGCGCGTTCGGCCATGGCACACAGCAGGTCGAACTGACGCGCGGTGAGATCACATTCGGTGGCGTCGATGCGGACCCGGCGCGCAGCCCGGTCAATCTCGAGGCGGCCAAAGCGCAAGGGTGCCTGCGTGGTACTGCCCGCTTCGGTCACATGGCCATCCTGGCGCCGCAGCACGGCGCGCAAGCGCGCCAGCAACTCGCGTGGCTCAAACGGTTTTGGCAGGTAGTCGTCGGCGCCCAGTTCCAGACCGACCACGCGGTCCATCGGGTCGCCCTTGGCGGTGAGCATCAGCACCGGCACGTTGGAGCGCGCGCGGATGCTGCGACACACGTCAAGCCCGTCGCCATCGGGAAGCATCAGGTCAAGGATGACGGCATCGGCGGTATGCGCGGCAATCCAGTCGAGGCCCTCGGCCGCGGTGCCGGCGTGCGCCACGTCAAAGCCGGCATGGGTCAGGTAGTCGACCACCATGGTGGCCAGGCGGCGGTCATCTTCGATCATGAGCAATTGGCGCGGCATCACGGTATGGTACCTGCTGGCAGGTGCCGTGATGCCGCGCGGCGGGAACAGCATGGCGCCGATTTCGGTCACGAGTGAACCGGAGGGAGCGGCGTCTCGCGCGTTGTCGGCGACGCTCACCCGCGCCGCTCCATGCGCTGTTTCATCTTCTGGGCAAGCTTGGCGCGCTGCGCTGGCTGCAGTATTTCGGCGGCATCGGCGATCGCCTGGGTAAGCCGCTTGGAGGCGGTCTCGACGAGCTTCAGTTCGGCAGCGCGCACTTGTTCGATGGCGTTGCGGTCGATGCTGGCAGCAGAGAGCAATTCGACCGCTTTGGCGCGCGCTGCCTTGTGCTCGTCGCGCAGAGGCATCAGGTCTTTGAGCGCCCCCTTGGCGATCTCGCCGATTTTGCTCTTTTGATCTGCCGTGGCGTCAATGTCGGCGAGGGCAAAGCTGACCATTGCGTCAATCCGCTTCGGGGCATTTTCCGGATCGAAGTTGTGCATCATGCCGTGTCCGCCGCGCATGCCGGGGTGCGCATGGCTACTGCCCACGTAGGCACCTGCTGCGACGATGCCGAACAGCAGGATGCCGGCAAACAGGCCGCGAAAGAAACCGCCGCGCCGATGGTGGTGATGGTGGCCATGGCGGTGGCAATGGCCGCCATCGGCGTTTGAGCCGGCCGACGGGGAAGGGGTGGCTGGCGCAAGGGGAGACAGGCCTGCGGGGGTCGGGTTGGGAGAAGCAGATTGGTCGCTCATGATGGATGTCCTTTTGGAGACTCGGGGAGATTCCCGATGGCAGGCATCATCAAGGGCGCGGGTTGCCGGTCTGTGTGTGGCAGGTAAAGATTTGTAAAGCGCGCGCCGTGGACAATCGGCGCAGGCTCACAGTGCTGAAGCGAAGATCGCGCCACGACCGTTGGTGCGAGCGCCTCTTGGCAGTTTGTCCAGGTAGGGAGCGGGTGATTCAGATTCAGTTCCCAGGTTTCGCCAATTCGCTTTTTGCCAATGCAGTGGTGCGGCTCGGCGGCCTTGGTGCGCGACGTCAATTCGGTACGGCCCGGGAACGTCATGGTGACCAGCGAGCCGGCCGGAGATGGCGAAGACATTGCTGCTGTACTGCAGCGCTGCTTGCAGCTCGCACGCAATGTTGGTGCGGACCCATCACCAGATGCGACGGCGCTTGACGGACCGGTTACCATGGCAACCCCTAGACAACCGGTTCCAGCGCTGATGAAGGAGAGTGAGGTGTTGACCTTTGATCCCGAAACGCTTGCGCGCTTGCGCGCCTATCAGGCAGCCGGCGAGGAAGACATGGTTTCCGGTGTGCTCAAGCGCTTTTTGAGTGGCGCAGAAACACAGTTGAAGGCGATGCGTGCCGCCATGGCGCGCGACGACGTCGCCGCCGCCGGTGCGGCTGCCCACGGCATGAAGTCGAGCGCAGCCTTTGCCGGCGCGATGCGCCTGTCCGCAGCGTGCGCGCAACTCGACAATGTTGCACGCGGCAGCTCGATGCCGCTCGCCAGGGACATGTTTGACACCTTGCAGCACGAATATGACGCCGTGCTGCCACTCTTGCAGAGTGCGTTGCAGGAAGCGCTGCGCCAGACAGCCGTTTCGCCTGCCACCGCTCCTGCCCACTCGCCCGCAGTATTTTCTCCAGCTACGCAAGGAAGGCCCTAATGGAAGAGCACACCGATTTGCCGCGCATCGCCGCCGAACTAGAACGCGTACTCAAATTGCGCGCCATCCCGTTTGGCATGAAGCTGTTCGAGTCGATCGACGAAATGGAGACCATCCCCAAAATCCGCCGCCCGCAGTCGATTCACACCACCGACCAGATTGTGGCGCAGGCGGCACGCCTGGGCTGGACCGTCGGCATCACGGCGGACAATTTGGTGGGTGATCAGTGCAAATCGGTGATCGGGCTTGGCGGCCAAAGTGATGAATGGCGCAGCGGCAAACACATGAAAGGCGTGTGGTATGCGAGTCTCGAAGATACCGCCACGCATCAGGCTGCGATGCACCTGGTACCAGCCGGCAAGTACCGCGCGCTCGCGGTGTCTCCGCTTGCCAGCGGTCGGCTCAATCCGCCCGATATCGCCTTGTTTTATGCGACACCGGGCGCAATGATGTATTTCATCAATGGCTTGCAGTGGTCCGGCTACAAGCGCTTCGACTGGAGCGTGGTGGGCGAATCAGCCTGTGCAGACTCGTGGGGCCGGGCGTTGTCTACTCGCGAACCTTCGCTGTCGATTCCGTGCTTCGCCGAGCGCCGCTATGGTGGCGTGCTGGACGACGAGATGCTGATGGCGCTGCCGCCAGCATTGATCGAAAAGGCGCTCACCGGCATGGAAGCCTTGGGGCGCAACGGTTTGCGCTATCCCTTCCCGCAGTACGGCATCCAGAACGATGTCCGTGCGGGAATGGCGGCAAGCTATCCGGATCGAAAATAACGCGTATCTGCTGGCGCTTCACCGCGTTGGGTTGCAGGTGCGGCCCGCGCGCGCGGCGCAGAAATCCTGCGCTGCGCTGCGTCTGATCAGGTGCCGCGGGTGCCGGCGCTTCCCTTAAGGAGTCAAGTGAAAATAAGTTGATCAAGTTTTTGTTCGTCCTGGCAACAGAGTGTAGTTCCAGTCGCCATGAAATGGAGCCAGTTTGAGGTTGAGGTCGGCGAGTTCAGCATCGGTGATTTTGATGCCAGTCGGATAGGTGCCTCGATCGAGTTCAGCGCGTATCTTCAATCCGGCTTGCGTTGTCGTGTTCGCGATCAAGTTGACAATTACCT